>SFPH01000122.1 GCA_004552115.1 Bacteroidales bacterium | reverse complement strand
TTACAGCGATCGGCAGGGGCTGTCTGCCGCGCTGCGCCAGCTGGAATACATGCACATCAAGGTGCTGGGCTTTGTGATGACGCACAGCTCGATCTCCGGCGGACGTTACGGCCGCTATGGGCGTTATGGCCGCTATGGCCGCTATGGCCAGTACGGCCGCTATGAAAGCGAGAGCCGGGAAACCGGGGCGGACCAGGAGCGGGCGAGAAAAACCGGCTCCGCAAAATCCCGAAAGAGTAAGCGATGATCGATTTTCATTCTCATATCCTGCCGGGCATGGACGACGGCAGCCAGACGGTGGAAGAGAGCCTGACGCTGCTGGAGATGCTTCGGGCGCAGGGCGTGGATACCGTGGCGGCAACGCCGCACTTTTACGCCCGGGAAAACTCCCCGGAGGTGTTTCTGTACCGCGCGCGGGTTTGTCGTCGGCTTTTGGTGCGGTTTTGGGAGCGGATCCTCTGAGTCCTATGCAGTAGGAGTCTTCGGTATCGGATTCGGATATGCCAGTGGTTTTATGCGCGGGTTCTTTTGCGTAGCCTCTGAGTCCTATGCAGTAGGAGTCTTCGGTATCGGGGTGCGATGTGTCGGATGTGGCGGGCTGGACAGGGGCGACGGCTGGGATTGCGCGGTTCGATAGATGCGACTGGCTAGGCGCCGTCGTTTTTAGCGATTCGAACGACTTGGCTGCAGGGATCGAGCGGCGCGAATCGCGCTTTTCGCCTGGTTTGATTGCGCCGGCAGCATTCCTTTGCGGGGAACAGGCGCTCCATTCGGAGAATCTTCCGAAAGACAATTCCGTCAACTACATCGATTCCGTTTCAGTCACATCCTCGAGGGTGCCGGTGACATTGTCCCGAAGCGCAAGAATCGTCTCTGTGCTGGACAGTGCGGCCATAGCGTCCCTTCCGGCGGTGAGTGTCAATGACATCCTCAAGACCATGGCCGGAGTGGATGTCCGACAGAGGGGTGACATGGGAGCCCAGACCGATATCAGCGTCCGGGGAGGAAGTTCCGACCAGGTGGCCATTTTCCTGAACGGAATCAACATCAGTGACCCTCAGACAGGCCATAACGCAGTAGATTTGCCGGTGGATCTCAAGGACATAGACCGCATCGAGATTCTCTCCGGTCCGGCAGGGGTCTCCTACGGATCTTATTCATTGCTCGGGGCGCTTAATATCGTCACGAAGAAGCCTGAGGGGACGAAGCTGTCCGCCAGGGCCGCAGGAGGTTCATTCGGGTTCGCGGATGCCGGGGTAAGTTTCGGGGCTGCTACCGGAAAGGTGACCGGCAGCGTGTCGGCGAGCTATCTTCGTTCAGACGGATTCAGCAGGAATCAGGCAGGCGGGCTCAATACCGACTACAATGCCGTCAAGGCCTTCTATCAGGGCAGCTGGACGCATCCTGAGATAGTCCTGGACTGGTCTGCAGGCATCAGCAGCAGGAATTTCGGTTCCAATACATTCTACAGTCCGAAGTTCGACGACCAGTTCGAGCACACGCTCAAGACCTTCGTGTCTGTGTCGGCGAGGACGGACGGCGTGGTCAAGTTCCGCCCTTCGGTCTATTGGAACCACAGCCGGGACAGGTTTGAACTGGTGCGGGGCAATCCGGAAGCCGTCCCGTACAACCATCACAGAACCAATGTGTTCGGAGTCAATCTCAATGCCTGGGTGGAGACTCTCATCGGCAAGACTGCCTTCGGGGCCGAAGTCCGCAACGAGGATATCATAAGCACCAATCTCGGCGAGATGCTGAAGAATCCGAAGCCGGTTCAGGGTTATGACGTGAGCTATGCCAAGGGGCTTAACCGCACGAATATCAGCTTCTTCCTCGAACATACCTACGAAGGGCTTAACCGCACGAATATCAGCTTCTTCCTCGAACATACCTACGAAATCGGCGGGTTTTCGGCCAATGCCGGAGTGGCGGCGGTGAAGAATACCGGCAATGAGGACGGCTTCCGCTTCTATCCCGGAGTCAATGCGTCGATGCGCTTCGCCTCCGACTGGAAGGCTTATCTCTCGTACAATTCCTCATTGAGAATGCCTACCTTCACCGACCTCTATTATTCCGTGGGAGGACATCTGGCTGACAAGAATCTCAAGGCTGAGAAAATGCAGGCCCTCGAGGGCGGACTGAGATATTCCAGAAGGGGAGTCAATGCGGTCCTTTCAGTGTACTACAATATGGGCTCGGATATGATAGACTGGATAAAGGATGAGGCGGATGGACCTGATGCAGTCTGGAAATCAGTCAATTACACGAAGGTGAACACGTTCGGGCAGGAGATTGACGTGAGGCTTGACTTCAGGAATATCCTGCTCCGGGAGGAATTCTTCCTCAGGACCCTGGACCTCAGCTACAGCCATATCTCGCAGGACAAGGAGGAGACTCCGGGAATATATTCCAGATATTCGCTGGAATATGTGAGGCACAAGTTCGTCGCCAGGGCCGGACTTCATTTCTGGAAGGGGCTTTGCCTGGACGCATCCTGGAGATGGGTGGACAGGAACGGCTCCTACGAAGTGTATGAGAACCTGGCTTCCACGGGGAATATCGTGAAGCTGAAACCTTATTCGGTACTGGACGCCCGCCTGTATTGGACAGGCTCTTTCTGCCGCGAGAAGGACAGGCATTATACTGTATACCTGGAGGCTGACAACCTGACCGATAATGAGTATTTCGACCACGGCAACATTCCCCAGCCGGGGATTGTGGTGAAAGCCGGGATGTCAGTCGATCTCGGATTTTGATTTGAAGATTGTTTTTTATAATTTTACGGCCGCATCGGATTTTTCCTGTGCGGCCATGTGATTATTGCCGGTGCCATGCCGGCATGTACTGAAACTGATTTTTTATATGTCTGAACTCACAAGCATCATATCCCGCTTTGCGATCGAGGGGGATGTCAAGTCTGTCGAACCTCTCGGCAGCGGTCTTATCAATGACACTTTCAAGGTTGTTACGGAAGGCTCCGCTCCGGACTATGTGCTCCAGCGAATCAATAATGCGATTTTCAAGGATGTGCCTCTTCTTCAGCACAATATCGAGGCGGTAACGGGCCATATCAGGGCGAAGCTTGAGGCGGCGGGGGAGTCTGACATTGACAGGAAAGTGCTTCGTTTCATCAAGTTGAAGGGCTCTGAGGACAGCTGGCTTGAAGAGGACGGGAAGTTCTGGAGGATTTCCGTATTCATTCCGGATGCATATACATACGAGACTGTAAATCCTGAATATTCATACTGCGCAGGCAAGGCTTTCGGCAATTTCGAGGCGATGCTTTCCGACATTCCGGATACTCTCGGCGAGACCATTCCTGATTTTCACAATATGGAACTCCGTCTGTCACAGCTGATCGAGGCTGTGGAGAATGATGCTGTCGGCAGGATTGACGGCTCTGCGGAAGGGGTTGAGGTCAATATGGACGACCCTGATCACGGCGAGGAGGTCATGGATATGCTCGAGGACATTGACAATTACGGAATCGAGATGTGCAAGGCCGAGCAGCTGCATCGTGACGGCCTTCTTCCGAAGCGCGTATGTCATTGTGACACAAAGGTAAACAACATGCTCTTCGACAAGGACGGCAACATTCTCTGCGTCATTGACCTTGATACCGTGATGCCGAGCTATGTGTTCTCGGATTTCGGCGATTTTCTCCGCACGGCTGCCAATACGGCCCCGGAGGATGAACCTGACACGACGAAAATCAGTTTCAACATGGAGATTTTCAAGGCCTTCACACGCGGCTACATCGAGTCGGCCGGCTGTTTCCTTACCGATGTGGAGAAGGAGAATCTGCCTTATGCCGCATGCATGTTCCCGTTCATGCAGGCTGTGCGCTTCCTTGCGGACTATATCAACGGCGACACTTATTACAAGACCAAGTACATCGACCACAACTTCGTCCGTGCCCGTGCCCAGATGGCACTCTTCCACAGCGCTCTCGACCACGTTGAAGAGATGCGCACGTTCATTGCCGGACTGTAAGGGAGGAAGGCCTCATTCAGGCCTTGTTTCGCCTGGCGTTGTCAATGCTGGCCCTGAGCCAGATAAGGAGCTGGCCTGCATAATACGGAATCAGGACCAGGAATGAACGGTACTCGACAGGCGATACGAACTTGTCCCAGGCGAGAACCAGGTCGGACAGCACGAAGAGCAGTGCCCCGATGCCGAATCCCGGGTCTCTCTGCAGCAATGCCGTGCCCAGCATTATGCTGATCAGCCCGGCATATATTCCGCATCCGATTCTGAGCATGCCCTTGTCGATGGACGGGAGTATGAACGAGATGAAAATCGCGATGAAGAACATGCTGACGATGCAGGCTATCTTCATCCTTATTGCGCTAAGGGTTGAGACAGCCTTGAATCTTGCGGAGAAGAAATAGATGAAGAATGCGTGCGCTGTCGCGAAGCAGCCCATCTGGCAGACGAAGCTGCCGTATGCTCCGAAAAAGTCTCCGGCGAAGGAGAACAGCATCGCAAAGGCAATCGGCCAGCTGACAAGGAAGCAGCTTGCGATGGTCAATGTCAGGAGCGGCCAGGCCACCCGGTAGTCCACTATGAAATCCGGGAGTCCCGCCTTCAGGTCTGACGGAGGGAAAAAATACATTATGGAGAGCAGGGTGAAGATTGCCGCTGCGCCTGCGATTCCTTTATTGTTCCGGATGAGCTCGGATACTGTCTTTTCTGATGTCATAGCGCACAAATTTACCCATTTTTGTCAATTATTCATCAATATCGTCCTGAAAATTGTTTATTTGTTCTCTTTTGGTCGAAAATAATTGTACTTTCGGCGGAAGTGTGTAATTTTGCAAGATTTACGTAATGGACCGAAAATTACTTATTATGTTCAATATCAACTCAAAAAACGTGCTTATCACCGGAGGAGCGTCCGGAATAGGCAAAATCATGGGCCGCATCTGCCTTGAAAAGGGTGCGGCGTCGCTCATCATCTGGGATATCAATGAGGCCAATATGGCAGCCGCCAAGGCTGACCTCGAAAAGACTGCCGGAGCGGCCGGCAAGGTATTCACATACAAGGTCAATGTGGCCGATGATGAGAATATCAAGGCTGCATATGCAGCAGTCAGGTCCGAGGTCGGAGAAGTGGATCTTCTCATCAACTGCGCAGGCGTAGTGAGGGGCAACAAGACATTCGACCAGCAGACCGTCGGAGACATCAATCTCACCATGGACATCAATGCCACCGCCCCGATGCTGGTGGCCCTGAACATCCTTCCGGATATGCTCAGACGCAATTCCGGCCACATCTGCAACATAGCTTCTGCAGCCGGCATGCTCGGCGTTCCGAAGCTTTCCGTCTATGTGGCCAGCAAATGGGCCGTGGTCGGCTGGACCGAGTCGATGAGAATCGAGCTCAAGCAGATGAAGAGCAAGGTCAGGGTAACCACTGTCGCCCCGTATTTCATCAATACTGGAATGTTCGACGGTGTCAATTCAAAAGTTTTTCCTATATTGAAGCCGGAAAAGACCGCCGCGAAGATCATCAGGGCGATCGAGAAGGAGAAAGACTTCAAGGGAATACCGTTCCCGTACCATTTCATCAGGATATGGCAGGGACTTCTTCCGAACTGTCTCTTCGACATGATTTTCGGCAAATGGTTCGGCGTTTACAGCGTAATGGACCATTTCACCGGCAGGAAGCAGCAATAATATTGTAAAAGGAAACATCAATGGCATTGGAAAACACCACACAGGAACGCATCAAGGCGATCAGGGAGAAGCAGCTCCGCTATTTCAAGTCCGGAGCCACCCTCGACATCAGCAGGAGGAAACAGCGTCTGAGAGACTTCAAGGAGGCTGTGCTCAAATGGGAAAAACCGCTTTGCGACGCATTGTGGAAGGATCTCCACAAATCCTACGAGGAGGCGTATCTTACAGAAATCAGCATACTCCTCGGGGAGATCGACACCCATATCCGCAAGCTGGACAGATGGACCAGGCCGGAGCGCAAACGCACTCCGCTGAAGCTTTTCCCTTCTTCCAGCAAGGTCATCAGCGAGCCTCTCGGCAACGCTCTCATCATCGCTCCCTGGAACTATCCAGTGCAGCTTCTGCTCAATCCCCTCGTGGGAGCCATCTCGGCAGGCTGTACTGCCACACTGAAGCCTTCTCCTTACGTTCCGACCGTGTCCAAGGTCATTGAGGAGATGATTTCCTCGACCTTCGAGGAGGATTACATCGGCGTGGTCCAGGGCAACAGGGTGGTGAACGGACAGCTTCTCGAGGAGAGGTGGGATATCATCTTCTTCACCGGAAGTCCGTCTCTGGGCCGTCTTGTGATGGCTGCTGCCGCCAAGAACCTCACCCCTGTAGTTCTTGAGCTCGGCGGCAAGAGCCCGTGCATCGTGGACAAGGATGCTGATCTCGGGGTGGCCGCGAAGAGGATCGCCTGGGGAAAGAGCCTCAATGCCGGCCAGACCTGCATTGCGCCTGACTACCTGATGCTTCATGAGGATATCAAGGACAAGTTCCTGCCGCTTCTCAAGGCGGAGTTCACCAATCTTCTCGGAGAGAATCCGGCGGAAACCGACCATTTCGTGAGGATTGTCAATGACAAGGCTTTCGACCGCATCGAAAGCTATTTCGGCAACGGGGACATCGTCTTCGGCGGCCGTACCGACAAGTCGCAGCGCTTCATCACTCCGACTGTCCTCGACAATGTCAGCCCGGATTCCCCTGTGATGCAGGAGGAGATCTTCGGCCCGGTTTTCCCTGTGGTGGAATTCAGCACGACCGACCAGGCTGTCGAGTTCATCACATCCCGGGAGAAGCCGCTCGCCCTCTACTATTTCGGTGGCAGCGGGAAGGAAATCCTGAAGAGGACATCTTCAGGAGGGGCCTGCATCAACGACACGATCATGCATATCGCCAATGAGAACGTGCCTTTCGGCGGCGTGGGAATGTCCGGAATGGGCAGCTATCACAATAAGCTCAGTTTCGACGCGTTCTCGCACAGGCGGGCGGTGATAACCACTCCGACCTGGATTGACGTGCCGTTCAGGTATATGCCTTACAAATACTTCAAGTTCGTCAAGAAGCTCCTGTAGCACACTCGGGGCTTGATGAATTCCCGCTATTTCACCACAAATACGGGAATATTGCCAAAATACCGCAGCAATTCGTGTTCCGCCACAGAATTGCTGCGGTTCGCCACAATATTTTCTCCATTTCGGCCGTTTGGACTAAATTCGTATCCGTTCCGGACAATCATGCCGGGACAGAACGAGACTAAAATCTAATCCGAAATGATAGAAAGATTTCTGAAACAGACCAAGTTCACTTCGCAGGACGATTTCATCAGGAATTTCCACATTGAAGTGCCCGACAATTTCAATTTTGCCTATGACGTGATGGATGTCTGGGCTGAGGAGAATCCTGACAAGCTGGCTCTCCTCTGGACCAATGACAAGGGGGAGTGCATCGAATTTTCATTCAAGGATATAAAGACGCTCTCGGACCGAACCGCCTCGTATTTCCAGACATTGGGCATCGGAAAGGGAGATATGGTGATGATAATGCTGAAGCGGCGCTACGAGTTCTGGCTGACAATGATGGCCCTCAGCAAGATCGGGGCGATTGCCATTCCGGCCACGCACATGCTTACAGGCAAGGATATCATCTACCGGAACAACCGTGCGGATGTCAAGGCCATCATCTGCGCAGGCGAAAGCCAGATAACGGGACATATCCTCGAGGCGATGCCTGAAAGCCCTTCTGTCAAATGCCTGATCAGCATAGGACCCGAGGTCCCTGAAGGCTTCCACGACTTTCACAAGGAATGGGAAAATGTGCCTGAATTCATAAGGCCTGAAAACGTGAATACGAATGACGACATCCTCCTGATGTATTTTACCTCCGGAACGAGCGGAGAACCCAAGATGGTTGCCCACACGCATACCTATGCGCTGGGGCATCTGGTCACGGGCGTATACTGGCACAATCTTGACGAGACCAGCCGTCATCTGACTATTGCTGATACCGGTTGGGGAAAGGCCGTCTGGGGCAAGCTCTATGGGCAGTGGTTTGCGGGTTCCACTGTCTTCGTCTATGACCATGAGAAATTCACTCCGGCGGACATACTCCACAAGATTGAGCAGTACAAGATAACATCCCTTTGCGCTCCGCCTACGATCTACAGGTTTCTGATTCAGGAGGATTTTTCAAAATACGACCTTTCGTCGCTCAGATATTGCTGCACTGCAGGCGAGGCACTCAACGGAGCCGTATATGAGAAGTTCCGTGAATTGACAGGTATCAGCCTCATGGAGGGTTTCGGCCAGACCGAGACCTGCATGACTCTCGGAACCTTCCCGTGGGAGAGAGGCGAGATTGTGGTCCGTACGGACAAGGGCAGGCCGCTCGGCCTCTTCAAGGAGTATTACCGTGACCCTGAGCTGACGGAAAAGGCCTGGCACGACGGCCTCTACCACACCGGCGATGTCGCCTGGAGGGATGAGGACGGATATTACTGGTTCATCGGCCGCAATGACGACGTCATCAAGTCCAGCGGCTACAGGATCAGTCCTTTCGAGGTGGAGAGCGTGCTCATGAAGCATCCTGCGGTGGTTGAATGTGCGGTGACCGGCGTCCCGGACGATGTCAGGGGAATGATTGTCAAGGCCACGATCGTGCTTGCGAAGGAATGGCGCAAGTCTGCCGGTGACGAGTTGGTGAAGGAAATCCAGAATTTCGTGAAGGCCAATACGGCTCCATACAAGTATCCCCGCCAGATAGAGTTTGTGAAGACGCTTCCGAAGACCATCAGCGGCAAGATCCGCAGGGTTGAGATCCGCGAGAATGACAAGCGGGATTCGATTTTCTCAACCATCTTGTCGGCACCTGCCTGGTCTGCCCACAATGTAGGATGGGTGGAGTCTCTGCTGTAGCCCGGACTGAACAATATCAGAGAGGGCGGCCGCAATTCACAGCGGCCGCCCTCTCTTTTTATGAATCATGAAGTTTGTTCCTTAGAATGCCTTAGAATGCGAATGATACTCCGATTCCGGCAACGATGCTCTTCCTGGTGAACTCGTCCCTTCCCGGAATCTTCATCGACTCGGCATTGAAGCCTGCGAGAGCTGCTCCGAGGCCAGGATTGGCTGCGGCAAGGCCCTGAAGCATAGGAGCAAGCTGGCTGTACATCTTCTCGCCGTATCCGCCGTAGTCCGCCTGATCCTTGGCGAAGTTGAGGTAGAATGTCTTGTAAACTGCGAGGTCGATGGAAATCTTCGGGGTTACGTGGATGCTGGCTCCGAGACCTCCTGAAACGGAGCTTGTGGAGAAGCTCATGTCGGAAATGTATCTGGCTTCGTCTCCGAACCCGAATGTGTTGCTGTTCACACCCATGCTCAGGGTGAGAAGCTTGTTCACGTCCCATTCCACGCCGCCGAGGATTTCGTATGCATTGTGCTCGAGATAATCCTGCTTGTCATTGAGGTCGGTGTCGCCGTTGTACTGCTTGGACTGCTTGTCGAAGTAGTAGTTGAAGCCGAGGGAGAGCCTTACATTGGACCTTGGAGAGAATGTGCCTCCTATATTGAGGTTTGCAGGAATGTCGGCCGCCACTTCCTTGCCGTCCTCGTACTGGGCGATGCCGGTTGTATTGACCTTGGTGTCATTCTTCAGACGTACTTTGGTATTGAACTCGTACCTTGCCGCGAAGTCGAACTTTCCGGTCTTGTAGTGGACGGAGATGATTGGCGTGAAGGCCACGTCGCTCTGCTTTGCGTCGAGCTCCTTGTCGGCCACCAGGCCTCCTGCCATTGTCGCACCCTGCTCTGCCGATACCATTCCGCCTGACAATGTGGAGATTACGCCGCCGAGTACAGTGCCGCCGTACTGGAACTGGATGTTCTTGATATTGGCGTTATAGCTGTTGTTGATGACATTGATGCGCACGCCGGCTGACACCGACCAGTTCTTGCTGATTTTGTAACCGAGGTTGATCTGGCCCGAGAAATTGTACTGCTCTCCGACGAGGTCTGTGTCCACGTCGTATCCGGTAATTATCTGGGTGCCTGCGAGGCGGTTGATGACGGCAGGGACTAGGGCTACCGGGGCCTCAAGCGAGCCGAGTCCGTTAGCATAGTCGCATTTTCCGCCGCCGCTGATTACTCCGAAGTGGAATGAACCGAACCAGTTGTTGTGCTTGTAGGCGAGGTCGAGATGAGGAAGAACCGGAACGAATGACTTTCCGACATATTTCTTGTATGGCTTTCCGTTGTTGTCCACACCGTATGCGAGAGGCTCATAGGTAGTGGTGGAGATTCTCTGCTGGACAGCGGTGTTGATATCGACTGAGAGATAGAGTCCGTTGTTGAGGAATCCGATGCCCGCAGGATTGAAATATGCTCCCTGGACTCCGATTACGGCATTCTGTGCGGGATTGCGGAGATAGGCGATGTTCTGGTTGGAATTGTGTACGTAGCCTCCTGCTGTGGCGGAGACTGCTGCGGCTAGAGATGCCGCGATGATGGTCAATTTCTTATACATTTTGTCGCTTTTTTGTGTAAAAATGAGCACAAAAGTATGGTTGTTGACCAAAAATATCAAATTATTCGACCAAAATAATAAAATTTATACTGCCGACCTGTGAAAAGGGGCAGTATAGACATTCAAAGACCGAAACTGTATCTGAGACCGAACCTCAGGCTGAAGTCGGTAGGCCTGTCAGTGTAGCTGGAACGGATTTTCGACCCGTTTCCGAAATGGTGGACCACACCCGGCTCGACATAGAGGCCGAGCTCGCGGAGGATATTGACCTGAATTCCTGCGGAGGCATTGATTGACCATTGCAAAGGCTTGATTGTCAGCCTGCTGTCAGTTGTGCGAAGATATTTTCCGTCTTCATGTTCGTCCGCCTTGATCCTGCCTCTTACGCATTTCTCCATCTCTCCGCCCGCAGACAGGTACAGGGTGACATACCTTTTGTCGAGAAGATTGAAGCTGACGTTCAGGGGAATGCCGATGTATTGCAATGTCTGGGTCCCCCTGCTCCAGGTCTTGCCTTCTTCTCCGGTTGTTATGTCGGATGTGAGGATGGAATAGTCCAGTCCTGTCTCAAATCCGAATCTCCCGATGTTGTACCTGGCGGAAAGTCCTATTTTCACCGGTATCCTGTGCGAGTATTCCTTCTTGACCTCAGGCTGGTCGAATGTCAGCGAACTGAAACTGTTCCTGAGTTCGGTGGAAGTCCATGCCGTGCCGGAACCGCCTGCAGTCAGGGGGTTTGCCCCCATTGCCAATGCCGTCGGCTGGCTTGTCG
The DNA here is from genome assembly GCA_004552115.1 of Bacteroidales bacterium. The sequence continues at coordinate 154 of SFPH01000122.1, read as the reverse complement.
ACCCTGCTGTGTGCCTTGAGCCGGAGGCCCCGATTCCGAGGGAGAATCCCTGTTTCCGCTTCGGTGACGCCTCTTCTTCCAGATCTGTCCAGCCGGAGTACCCGACATCCTCACTTTCCTGATGATCATGGCGGGCAGAGGCGGCCTTGCTGAG
>SFPH01000121.1 GCA_004552115.1 Bacteroidales bacterium | reverse complement strand
CCTTGCTGCATAATCCATGCCCGAGGGCACGGCAAAACAACAAAAGAGGGCAGCACATGGCTACCCTCTTTGTATGACGTGCAGAGCACGGCCTGACTACCACTCAAGGATCTTCTTGAAGTCGTATGACTCCGGATCTGCGATTCCGAGAGCCTTTACAGCCTCGTAATCCTCAGGAGTGATGTAGTGAGCGATGTACTTGTAGTAGTTCTGGGCGGTACCGGCATTGATATCCACTACTCTCGGAGGAATCTTTCCGGTCTCAGGATCCTGAAGATCAGCAAGATAGAGAGGTGAAACATTGCCGTATGCGTCAACGTAAACCATGCAGCCGGTCTTGCCCTCGCTGAAGAGCTGGTAAACGCCCATGGCGAGCTCGGTGCAGTATGTAAGGTCGTAAGCTACAGGGTCCTGGCAACGGACATCATAACCGATTTCCACCGGACGGCTCTTCACCTTGAGGCCGAGAGCCTTGAACTTCTTCTCGAGAAGGTCGTTGAAGAGGACAGCCTTGGATATCTTTCCGAGCTCCGGATGGCCGTGATCGTCATAAGTGAAGTGAATGCCTGCGTCTGCAGCCTCCTTGGCCACACCTGCATCGTGGAAAAGACCCTCTGCGGCAACTACAGTACCGTAGTTGATGCCCATGAGCTTTCTCTTGAGGATGGCTGAGATGGAGAGGCGGATGATCTTGTCGAGAGTCATCGCAGTCTTGTTGAACATCTCCGGAATGATGGTCATAGGGCAGTGGGTAGCCTCGCCGATACCGAGTGCAAGAGAACCGCAGGTACGGCCCATTGCGCTGATTACAAGCCAGTTGCCTGAAGTGCGGGCATCCTCGTAAATGGTGCGTGCAAGATGGGCACCCTCATTCTTCGCTGAATTGTATCCGAATGTCGGAGCATTTGCAGGAAGAGGAAGGTCATTGTCGATTGTCTTCGGGCAATGAATGTTGGCAATCGGATAGCCCTTGGCAGTCAGGAACTTGGAAATCCTGTTTGCAGTGGAGGCAGTGTCGTCACCACCTACGGTCACGAGAAGTTTGATATTGTTGTCCTTGAACAGGTCAAGGTTGAAGTTCTCCTCAAAATCCTTGTCGGTCGGTTTGAAACGGCTCATCTCAAGATATGAACCACCCCTGTTCCAGAAACGGTCAGCGATGAAGAAGTCGAGATCCTCAGTGCGCGCGTTCTTGCTGAAGAGGCCTGAATAGCCCCCGTGAAGACCGATCACCCTGTAGCCCTTTGAAAGGAAAGTCTTGGCTACGCTCATTGAAACTGAATTCATACCCGGGGCAGGACCGCCACCGCACAAGATAATTACTGCGTCTTTCATACTTATAGAAATAGTTTTGAATTGAATATTCTGTTTCCGGGTGCAAAATTATCTATTTTTCAGCAAAAAATCCACAAAAAAAGGATTAAATTTGTAATCTGCGAAAGTCGGAAAAGATAATCACGGCAGACGCGACACCCAATTGCATACAATGGACAGGAAACAGGCCGAAATACGGATCAGCGAGCTCAGGGAAATCCTCTGGGAAAACAGCCGCAAGTACTACGTCGATAACGCTCCGACGATGAGCGATTACGACTATGACCATCTGATGCACGAACTTGAGGCCATAGAGAAAGAATATCCCGACCTTGTCACTCCGGACTCCCCTACCATGCGTGTCGGAAGCGATCTGGAGAACAGGACACAGACAGGCAAGGTCCTCGTGGGCGCGAAGAAGGAATTCGCGCAGGTCCCGCATAAATACCCGATGCTCTCCCTCGGCAATACATACAGTATCGGCGAAGTGGAAGATTTCGTCGCAAGAGCCTCGAAATCAATCAGTGAGCCTTTCTCATTCTCCTGCGAGCTGAAGTTTGACGGCACGGCCATCTGTCTGACTTACAGGAATGGAGTGCTGCTGAGGGCCCTGACCAGGGGTGACGGCGTCATCGGCGACGATGTCACAGACAATGTCCGGAAAATCAGCAACATACCTGTCAGGCTCAAGGGCTCCGGCTACCCGGACGAGTTTGAGATCAGGGGCGAAATCCTGATGCCCTACGAGTCTTTCGACAGGCTCAACAAGGAGAGGATTGACAATGAGGAAGCTCCTTTCGCCAATCCTCGCAATGCCGCCTCAGGCTCATTGAAACTGCTTGACCCTGAAGAGGTTGGCAGAAGAGGACTTTGGTGCACACTGTACCATATCCCAAGCCCTGACATCAAGTTTGCCACTCATGGCGACGCCATGCGCGCCGCCGCCTCCTGGGGACTCCCGATATCCGACAAGAGCCGTATCTGCCGCGGCATCAATGAAATCGAGGAATACATCAGCTATTGGGACAAGGAGAGGAAATTCCTGCCGTTCGCCACGGACGGCATTGTGATAAAGATCAATGAGCTCGAAATACAGACCAGGCTCGGCTATACCTCCAAGTTCCCGAGATGGGCGGTTGCATACAAATTCCAGGCGGAAAGAGCGTTGACCAAGCTGGAATCAATTGATTATCAGGTAGGAAGAACCGGAGCCGTGACACCTGTGGCCAACCTTGCCCCTGTCCAGCTTTCCGGAACCGTGGTGAAGAGGGCGACACTGAACAACGAGGACATGATGTCCCAGATGGACATCCGTGTAGGCGATTATGTATATGTGGAGAAAGGCGGTGAGATAATCCCGAAAATCACGGGAGTCGAGCTCTCCAGACGGCCTGAGGGCTCCAGGACCCCGGAATTCCCGAAGGTTTGCCCGGACTGCGGCACTCCTCTTGTCAAGGAGGAGGGCGAGGCCAGGTATTTCTGTCCCAACATTGACGGATGCCCGACGCAGATAAAGGGCAAGATGCTGCATTTCCTCGGTCGCAAGGCCATGAACATCCTGGCAGGCGAAGCCACTGTGGATCAGCTCTACAGCCTGGGATTGGCGAGGACTCCGGCAGACCTGTACGACCTCAGGAAGGAGGACCTGCTTCAGCTTGAAGGCTGGAAGGAAAGATCCGCAGAAAGGTTCCTGGAAAGCCTGAAAGAAAGCCGCAAGGTCGGTTTCGAACACGTTCTCTTCGCCATTGGCATAAGATATGTCGGAGAGACCACGGCCAAGTCGGTGGCCCGGCATTTCGGTGACATTGACCGGATAGCCAAGGCCTCTAAAGAAGAGCTGCTGGCTGTCCCGGACATCGGGGAAGTTATCGCGGAAAGCATATTCAGCTACTTCAGGGATGAAAGACATCTCATTGAAATACAGAGACTCAAGGCCGCAGGGCTGAAATTCTCATCAGATGCTCCGGCTGACAATCTCTCCGCCGCACTGGCAGGAAAGACCATAGTCATCTCCGGCAATTTCAGCATCTCCAGAGATGAAATGAAGGCCCTCATCGAGAAGAATGGCGGAAAGAACAGTTCATCGCTCAGCTCGAAGACCTCTTTCCTTCTGGCTGGAACCAAGCCTGGCCCTGAAAAGATGAAGAAGGCTGAAACCCTGGGCATTGAAGTGATTGATGAAGAGAGATTCATGTCAATGCTGCCGGGTAATGCGCCACAGGCCGATGCAAAAACGGACAAAGGCGGGGAGAGCAATCTCAATGAAGGTGAGGAGGACTTCCCTGCCGACCTCTTCGGTGGAATGATTTAAGATTTTGAAATGGGAATCAGAACGAAAATAAGAAGGTTCAGGGACTATATGTCCGAGGATATATGGAACGAGAACGTGTCGAACCTCTCGAAGGCGCGGGCCCGGCTCGTGAAGGATCTGAGGGTGCTCATCATCACGGTCAAGACGTTCTCTGCGCAGAAAATCGGCTTCCAGGCCGTCGCATTGAGTTTCTTCTGCACAATGGCTGCAGTGCCGTTCATAGCCATAGCGATCGCAATCACCGGCGGAATCGGCCTGGATGGAACACTCAAGCAAGTGATATCCACATACATAACCAATCCGCAGGCGGTGGATACCCTTTTCGGTTTTGTGGACAATATCATCAACACCGCCAAGTCCAGCACCCTGGGGCTGCTCAGCGCCCTTCTCTTCTGCTGGCTCGTAATCTGGATGATGATGTGTGCGGAGTCCGTATTCAACAATGTCTGGAAGGTGAACAAGTCCAGGAAAATAATGAAGAGGATCTCATTCTACCTCCTGATCCTCATCCTGGCACCTTTCATTGTACTTCTTTTCTTTTCCGGTTCTGTGGTATATTCAAACCTCCTGGACATTCTGGTACCGAGCAGCATTGCCTTTTCCGCCGGCATCA
>SFPH01000120.1 GCA_004552115.1 Bacteroidales bacterium | reverse complement strand
TTCAATATCAGTTTCTATATTTGCAAGCAAAATAATGATGAGCCATGCTGGTGGTAACTACTCGTTTTTTGCGTAATCTCTACGGCCGCTCCCGTTGGCGCGTGGGGTTGCTCTTGCTCTTTTGTTCCGTGCTCTTTTTGGCCAACAATGAGTTGATCGAGGCCGACATTATGGAATGCCGCAACCTGGTAACGGCGCGCGAGATGGTGGAAAATCAGCATTGGCTGTTGCCTACGATGAACGGCGAACCGCGGATTGAAAAACCTCCTTTGCCCACTTGGTTGGCTGCCCTTGCCTACTACCTTTCGCCTTCGGGTACGGCCCTACCGCGGGCCATATCGGCCCTTGCCCTTCTGCAGCTGACAGGCTCATTGAGCTCAGCCTCAGGGATCTGAAGTCTCTCGCTTCCGAAGGCCCTACCGCAGAGGAATTCGACATGGCCCAGAAGAATCTCCAGAAGGAAATACCGGAGTCCAGGATTACCAACGGACACTGGCTCAATGTCCTCAGAAGCCTTGAACTCCTTGGCCTGGACTACGACCGGGACTATGAGAAGGCAGTGAACGAACTCAAGCCTGAGGATATCCAGCACATTCTCGGGAAGATACTGGGTTCAGGCTCGGTGAAGACGATGGTTATGCGCCCGGGAGTTACAGCAGAGGCAGAGTAATCATACAAGCATTGCAATGAAGCCCGCCGCAATGGCGAGCACAGACTTGAGGAGTTTCGCATAGGCGAAGCTCCTTTTGTTTTCCGCAATGAGAGGAAGACAGGCGTGACCGTCCTGGGAAATGGTATTGGCAAGAAGGACGGAGAACGGAAGGAGTCCGTTTGCGAACATGGTCACGAAAACGATATGCGGGCCCGACTGCGGAATAAGGCCGACAAGTACGGCAATCAGTATCATTATGCCGGTATTTCCCTTTATCCAGGCCTCGAGGTCAATATAGGACGAGATGAGGCCTACAGCGAGGAGAACTCCGAATGTCCAGGCGAAAATGGACGGCAGATGTCTCCTGATGACGTGCTTCCAGATATGGTCGGTGAAGAAATGCACGAACCTGTGCCTGAAGCCTTCCTCGTGCCCGTCCCCATGTCCTTCCTCATCGCACTCGTGGATCTCGAAATTGTCGTCAATGTGCCTGTCATCACGGAGATGGCTCCTGTCAGTTTTGCCGATTACGTAATCCGTTATTATTCCGACGATTACAGCAAGGCAGAAAAGGCCGGCAAACATTGCCAGGGCCTTGCCCGGAAAGAGGGTGAGCATCAGTATGGACTCGTCTCCCGCCGTGGCTATAAGCATTGCCAGAAGAGCTCCGAAACCCGCCATCCTGTGAGTATAGAGGGACACCCCTGCGAAGCCTCCGAGGCAGCCCGGAAGCACGCCGAGCAGGGAGCAGAGGACAACTTGTCCTATGCGGCTTCCCGACAGTCTGTTGAAGAGTTTTCCTTTGGTTGTGACATTGAAGACTTCAATGAGGGTCATCATTAGCATTACGAGGAGACAGATTGACACCGTCTCCCTGAGGGCATCGACAATGATGTGAATCATATTGTGTTTCAGGTTAGATTAATGTTCCGGTGATATGGATGTTGACGATAGGCCTGAGGGGGCTGTTGGTGGTGAGAATTACCAGAATGCTGACTTCCCCGGCAGGGAGAGTGGAGGAATCCACCTTGAAACGCAGTATGCTTTCCTTGCCTGACGGGGTATCCTGGAAAGGCTCGGGCGTTACTGCCGGAAGTTCCGGGTCCGCCTTGTATATCTTCAGTGCGGAGCCTCCCAGGTTCCTTACCTTGAATGTGGCCGTGAATCTGTCTCCGACGCATCTTTTTCCAAAGTCGAATGAACTTGTCTCAAGCATGGGTTTCGGCCCGTCAGCTGTCTGCTCGTCTGTCCATCCGGAAAAATCTTCTTTCGTGAAGGCCCATATTCCTACCGGGGAGTATTTCCTGCCGTTCAGCACCGGGGTTGCATAATAGTAGTTCTTGCCCCATTTCGAGCGGTCAGCAGTGACAATGAATGACATTGTGGCAGTCTGACCTGCAGGGACAGGATTGGGCGAGACGGATATCTTCATTCCTTCGGTCACGTCCGAAAACTGGACATTGAGCGGAGACTGGCCAAGATTGGCCACTTTCACGGCATCCGAGCGCTGGCTTCCCTGCGATAGGTTGCCGAGCTTGATATCGTCGCTCTTGAGCCCGAGAAAGCCTCTGCGGACCGGATACAGTTCAGAAAGCGGCATTTTCCTGGAGTGTACCGTGCCCCTGAGCCTGAGAATGACAGGCTTCTTTACTCCGGATATGTAAACGGTAAGGTTCTTGTCGAACGGATATGGACCTTCGTCATTGGAATATGTGGCGTCGATAGTCCCGGAGGCTCCAGGGCGGAGAGGCTCCCTGGTCCATTTGACATCCGTACATCCGCAGGATGATACGACATTGTAAATCACCGCCGGCGAATCTGATATGTTGGTCACCTTGAAAGTACAGCTGAGGGGGCCCTGCCCCACGGTAACGTCACCGAAGTCCCAGATAGTCCTGTCAATTCTTACAACTCCATCTATATCAGTGGCTTTCCCGTCAGTCTTGACCTGAGCCAGGGAGACGACAGATATGGAAAATGCCAATATGGCTGTCAAAAAATGTCTGATAGTCATTTTCATATTCAGTTATTTGCGTCTGTCCGTTGCTGCAAAAATCCTTCCACTATTGGTAATTTGACGAAAATCCTATACATTTGCATTCCCATACTAAGTCTCCGGATGAGCAGCAGGATTGCCATGCGGAACGCAGTATCAGGATTGAAAAACATTGTTTAAAATATCAGAACTATGGCTTACAAAATTTCAGACGAGTGTGTCGCTTGCGGCACCTGCATTGGAGAATGTCCTTCAGGAGCTATTTCCGAGGGCGATATCTATCACATTGACCCGAACCTCTGCGTAGACTGCGGCACTTGCGCCGGTGTCTGCCCGATGGGAGCAATCAAGCCTGCTGACGAATAGCAGTCCGCTCCGTTGGAGGTAGATTACGCTGCCCGGGAGCTTGATCGGCATCTGTTTTTAAGATTTTTGAAGAAAATTTCAGAAAAAGTTTGCAGAATAAAAATTAATGCCTATCTTTGCATCCGCGTTCGAGGAAAACACCTCAGCAGCGACTACTGGTGCGGTAGTTCAGCTTGGTTAGAACGCCGGCCTGTCACGCCGGAGGTCGAGGGTTCGAGCCCCTTCCGCACCGCAGAAACGGTCCTGATGAAAATCAGGGCCTTTTTTGTTTTCAGACGGTCCCATAGCGGCCGAACCCTCGACCTCCTCCCCCGAGGGGAAGTCAAGCGAATGCTTGACAGGGGGTTTACGAATGACAATATCGCCGCGCGACAGTGCGAGTTCGAGCCCCTTCCGCACCTCAGAAACGGTCCTGATGAAAATCAGGGCCTTTTTTGTTTACAGACGCATGCCTGAGTGGTTTTGGGGTATAATTGACAGGGACGGAAAGGAACTGCCCATCGGCAAGCCCTATCTGGACAATGTGCTCCGGGCATGACCGAGGGCGGGACATAGCCTCCGCATATGACAAAGCGGCACTCCCCCGGAGAGAAATGCCGCATATCTGAAAACTCAATAATTGCCGTCCGGCTGCTATACCAGGCCCTGGTCGAGCATCGAGTTGGCCACCTTCATGAAGCCGGAGATATTGGCTCCCTTCACATAGTTCACGTAGCCGTCGTCCTGGACACCGTGCTCGAGGCAGGCGGAGTGGATATCCTTCATGATTCTGTGGAGTTGGGAGTCAACTTCCTCTGCCGTCCATTTCTGACGGATCGAGTTCTGGGTCATCTCAAGGCCCGAAGTAGCCACGCCGCCGGCATTGGAAGCCTTGCCCGGAGCATAGAGAAGACCTGCGCTCTGGAAGGCCACGATAGCCTCAGGAGTAGAAGGCATATTGGCACCCTCAGCCACGCAGAAGCATCCATTGGCAACAAGTTCCTTCGCCTCCTCGCCATTGATTTCGTTCTGGGTAGCACATGGAAGGGCAATGTCGCACTTCACGCTCCAAGGCCGCTTTCCTGCGTGATACTCCGCATTTACGTACTCCATCTTCTCCTCGTCGAGTCCGTCCGGGTCATATATGAATCCGTCGCTGTCTGAAAGAGTCACCACCTTCGCCCCGAGCCTCATCGCCTTCTGGGCAGCATACTGGGCCACGTTTCCGGCACCGGAAATGCAGACTGTCTTGCCCTCGAAGGACTCTCCCCTGGATGCGAGCATCTCCTGGGTGAAATAGCAGAGGCCATAACCTGTAGCCTCAGGTCTGAGAAGACTTCCTCCCCAGTTCTGGCCCTTTCCGGTAAGGGTACCTGTCCATTCGTCACGGAGTCTCTTGTACTGGCCGAACATGTAGCCGACCTCTCGTCCTCCCACTCCGATATCTCCGGCAGGCACGTCAGTATCAGGGCCAATATGTCTCTGAAGCTCAGTCATGAAACTCTGGCAGAAGCGCATTACCTCGGCATCGGACTTGCCCCTCGGGCTGAAATCGGAACCACCCTTGGCGCCGCCCATCGGCAATGTCGTAAGCGCATTCTTGAATGTCTGCTCGAAGGCAAGGAACTTCATGATGCCCAGATTCACACTGCTGTGGAAACGGATGCCTCCCTTGTAAGGTCCGATGGCGCTGTTCATCTGAACGCGGAAACCGCGGTTGATCCTGACCTCACCGGCATCGTCCATCCACGGAACCCTGAAAATGATGACTCTTTCAGGTTCAGTCATTCTTTCCATAATCTTCTGGTCAAGGAAATGCGGGGAGGATTCCAATACGGGTGCCACGCTTTCCAGAACTTCTTTTACCGCCTGGTGGAACTCAGGCTCGCTCGGGTTCTTGATGACCAGGTCGTTCATGAAACCGGCGACATACCTTTCAGTGAATGCAGACATAATGTCAATTGTTAAGATTGTGAAACGTTTTATACCACAGGAGTCCCAAACTGAAAACTCCAACACTTGTAAATATATGAAATGTCCGGCTCATATGCAAACATAAGCCGGACATATAACATTATAAATCAGTTTAATAGCCTCATTTTACTCAGTGAGGCCCAATTTCTCCATCAATGCGGACGGTTCAGGGTCCCTGCCCCTGAATCTTCTGTAGAGGACAGCCGGATCTTCCGTATCACCCTTCGAGAGAATATTTGTCCTGAATGAGGATGCTGTTTCCCTGTCGAAAATGCCTTTTTCCTTGAAGAGGGAGAAGGCATCTGCCTCGAGCACCTCAGCCCACTTGTACGAATAGTAGCCAGCAGAATAACCTCCTGAGAAAATATGGTTGAACGCAGTGGAGATTGCTGTTCCCGGAACTTTCGGCATAACGGCCGACGGAGCCAGAACCTTCTTCTCGAATTCAGCCGCATCCTCTTCGGGAAGTGCGGTCAATGTATGCCAGGCCATGTCGAGAGTTCCGAAATCAAGCTGGCGGACCTGATAGTATCCTGCAAGATAATTCTTTGCCCTGACGATTCTTTCCACCAGTTCGGCAGGGATGACTTCCCCTGAACGGTAATCCCTGGCAAATGAGTTGAGATACTCCGGCTCAAAGGCCCAGTTCTCCATTATCTGGGAAGGGAGCTCGACAAAGTCCCTGGACACATTCGTGCCGCAGAGAGATGTATACCGTCCCTCGGCGAACATGCCGTGAAGCGAATGTCCGAACTCGTGCAGGAAGGTGCAGAGTTCATCGTGGGTAAGCAGCGACGGAGCCGTCTCCGTAGGTTTCGAGAAATTGGTGACAATGCTTACCAGAGGACGCTCCTCAACGCCGTTCCTGATGCTCTGGCCGCGGAACTCCGTCATCCATGCACCGCCCCGCTTGGAGGCGCGAGGGAAGAAGTCAGCATAGAACAATGCCAGATGGCTTCCGTCAGCATCCTTCACATCATACACCTTCACATCCTTGTGATATACAGGGATATCCTTCCTTTCCTCGAATGAAATGCCATAAAGTCTCCCGGCAAGGGAGAAGACCGCGTCAATGCAGTCCTCAAGACGGAAATAAGGCTTGAGCTGCTCGTCGCTGAGGGCATACTCCGCCTGCTTGTATTTTTCTGACCAGTAACTGAAATCCCAAGGCATGAACTGGTCCGGATCCATTCCGGCCGCCCTGGCCATCTCTGCGAATCCATTGGCCTTGGCATAGTCGAACACCGCCTCGACATCCTTCCTTGCGTATGGCAATGAAGGTGTCATCAGATCATCAAGGAATTTGACGACGGTGGCCTTGTCCTTGGCCATGTTCTCCTCAAGAACATAGTCGGCCCAGGTCTCATAGCCGAGGATATTCGCGATCTTTATCCTCAGATCCGCGATTTTCCTGACAGTCTCAGTATTGTCATTCTCTCCGCCGAGAGCCTTGGAATTATAGGCCAGGAACATTTCCCTGCGGAGGTCAGGCCTTTCTGAATTCTGCATGAAAGGCAGGTAGCTCGGATAATCCAATGTGAAGACCCAGCCTTCGAGTCCCCTTTCCCCGGCAGTCATCGCACCGAGTTCCCTCACGTAATCCGGAAGGCCCGCAAGGTCCGAGGAATCAGTCAGATGAAGCTTGTGATCCACAAGTATGAGGTCCTGATGAAGAAAGCGTTTTCCGTTGATGCCGGCAGTCCTCTTACCCAGAGTGATACAAAGCGGATAATGTCAGCACTTAAGCTTGAAAAACCCGGATATGCTGCCGATGGTCTTATACTGATGCAGACATGCTGTAAAAGAGCATATCTGCGAGGTGTTTTTATGGCTGCGGGGTCGATCAGCAATCCACAGAAATCTTATCATTTTGAAATTGTATGTAATAGCAGCAGTCAGGCAGAGCAGATACAGGAAATACTAAAAGGCTTTGATACTGACGCAAAGATCGTCGGGCGGAAATCACATTATGTCGTTTATCTCAAGGAAGGCTCAAATATTGTGGACTGCCTTAATGTCATGGAAGCATATGTTTCACTCATGAATCTTGAAAACGTACGTATTTTAAAAGAAATGCGCAACAGCGTAAACCGTAAAGTAAACTGTGAAACAGCCAATATTAAAAAGACTGAAATAAGGCAAAGGGAGCGGATGAAGAGATCCTTGTTGACAGAGAAGAACTCATGCATCTTCCCACCGGAGAAAGTG
>SFPH01000004.1 GCA_004552115.1 Bacteroidales bacterium | reverse complement strand
GGGTATGTTGGAGATTCTCACCTCATCCTCGGTGAGAAGAGTCGCACAAATGACCTGGAGTGCCTCGTTCTTGGCACCCTGAGGCGTGATTTCTCCGCTAAGCCTGTGGCCTCCCTCTACTATGAATCTGTCATTCATAAAATATTGATATTTGCCCCAATACGGACTTGATGATCATATCTTTCAATGCAATGATTTCCGCCGGGGATGCCTTGCCTGTCGCATTGGTCAGGACAAGGGCCTGCTTCGGATACACCCCGGCATTGCCGACGGTTCTGCCCTTCCATCCGCATTGCTCCACCAGCCATCCGGCAGGGATCTTCACATTGCCGTCAGGCAGGTCATAATGAGGCAATTCCCCGTGATTCCGCAGAAGGGCGGCGAAAGTCTCACCGCTTACAACCGGGTTCTTGAAGAAACTTCCCGCACTTCCCACATCGGCAGGATCGGGGAGCTTGCCGTTACGTATCGAGATTACCGCCTTCCTGACTTTCAATGGGGTAAGAGCCTCGCCCGGAGCCAGCATTGCCTCGGCCGTCTGACGGACATTGCCATAGCCCAGCTGAGGCGAGAATGCCCTTGACAGGGCCAGTATGACCCCGGTTATGACATACCTGCCGCCTTGATGCTTGAAGAAAGAGTCCCTGTATCCATAGCCGCAATCTTCGGGACGGAGGGTTAAAAACCTGCGTTTGGCTGTGTCATAGCATCTTACGGAATGAATTGCCTGAGATATCTCCGACCCGTAGGCCCCGATATTCTGCACGGCGGCCGCTCCGGCTTCTCCGGGAATCAGGGAGAGGTTCTCAATGCCCCAGAATCCTTTATCCGCAGCCCATTTGCAGATGCTGTCCATCTTTATCCCGGCACCTGCGGCCACAAGCACCGCATCTTCACCGAGCCCGGCATATTCCGGACTGTCTTCCGGCAATGTCTCCAGATACAGAATGGAAGAATGCAGGACGGTCCCCGGAAAATCTCCGGAGAAAAGCACATTGCTGCCTCCTCCGATATGGAAAACAGGCTTTTCAAGGGCATTGAAGTCAAGATTGAGGAGGTCTTCCTCATTGTCATATTCAATGAATACACCACAATTCACGTCCATTCCGAACGTGTTCAAAGCCTTCAGGCTGAAATTATGTCTCTCTTCTATCATCAGGACAAAGATAATAATTATTCTTCACAGATTGCTCAAGATTTTCGGGAGCTATTGTATTTCTGCCGCTTAAAACGTAAATTTGAAGTTCCAAAATGAAATCCGATTTTTTATGAGAAAAACACTCCTGGCCATTCTGGCCGCATCAGCCGGCCTTGTGGCCTGCACCCGCACAGCGGGACCTGAACTTATTCCGGCGGAGAATTTCGCCGATACAGTAAATGGCTCTCCGGTAGCTCTCTACACCATCAAGGGCGGAGACGTGACCCTCCAGGTTACCAATTTCGGAGCCAGGGTAGTGTCCATCTTCACTCCTGACAAGGATGGAAACTATGAGGATATCGTGGTCGGCTACAACAATATCAGTGACTATGTGACTCCTCCGGGCGAGAGGTTCTTCGGCGCCTGCGTGGGCCCTGTCGCCAACCGTATCGGCAATGCGCAGTTCGAGATTGACGGGGTTGTTTACAGGACTCCGGCCAATGACAACAAGGTCAACACCCTCCACGGAGGATACATCGGACTTGACAATGTGGTCTGGGACGTGAAGTCAGTCACGGACTCCAGCATTGTCCTCCACTACCTCCATCCGGACGGAATGGAAGGATATCCCGGCAACAAGGACATCACGATGACCTATACCGTCACTTCCGGCAGCGAGTTCCGCATTGACTATCTCGCCACCACCGACAAGAAGACCCATATCAATATTTCCAACCATCCGTTCTTCTGCCTCAGAGGCGAGGCCAACGGTACGGTCGAGGACTATGTCATGTCCATCAGGGCCAGCCACTTCATTCCGATTGACCCGCTCAGCATCCCTACAGGCGAGATTGCCGATGTTACAGGTACGCCGTTCGATTTCAGGACCGCCCACACCATCGGACAGATGATCGGGGAGGAGAATGAGCAGCTCAGGAATGCCCGCGGATATGACCACAACTGGTGCATCGACAGGGAGACCGAAAAGGAGATAGAGACAATGTGTACCGTGTATGACCCTGAGACAGGCCGCCAGATCGAGGTTCTCTCCGACCAGCCGGGCATCCAGTTCTACAGCGGCAACTTCTTTGAAGGAAAGAGCTGCGGCAAGTACGGACGTCCGCTCGGTTTCCGCAGCTCCCTGGCTCTCGAGACCCAGCACTATCCTGACTCGCCGAACCGGCCGGAGTTCCCTTCTACACTTGTGGAGCCTGGCCAGAACTATACTCAGGTCTGCATCTACAGATTCTCCGCACGCAAGTAGCAGGCAGAATGAACATGAAAAAGACAACAATGGCAATCCTTCTCCTGATTGCGGGAGGGGTTGCCGTTTCTGCACAAGATGCATCTCCATTGTACAAAGACCCTTCCGCCACTGTGGAAGCAAGGGTGGCCGACCTTCTTTCCAGAATGACTCTCGAGGAGAAGGCTGCCCAGATGAAGCATATCCACTTCAAGCACTTCGACTCTGACGGGAAAGTGGATCTTGAGAAGCTTGCGGCATCTGTAGGAAATCTTTCCCGGGGATGCATTGAGGCGTTCCCATATACCTCAGCCCAATATATGCGGGCGATGTATTCCATCCAGAAATATATGGTGGAGGAGACAAGACTCGGCATCCCGGTCATTCCTGTGATGGAAGGACTGCACGGGGTAGTCCAAGATGGGTGTACGGTTTTCCCTCAAGCTATTGCCCAGGGGGCGACATTCAATCCTGACTTGATAGGATCAATGGCGGAATCGATTGCCGACGAGATGTCCGCCATCGGGGCGGTCCAGGCCCTCGCTCCTGATCTGGATATTGCCAGGGAACTCCGATGGGGAAGGGTTGAGGAAACTTTCGGAGAAGACCCTTATCTCGTTTCCCGTATGGGCATCGCATATATGAAGTCAATGAGAGAGAAAGGAAGGATTACCACACCGAAACATTTCCTCGCACACGGCTGGCCCGTGGCTGGTCTGAATCTGGCGTCGGTAAAGGGTGGAGAAAGGGAGCTCAGGGATCTTTATCTGGTTCCATTCCGCAATGTCATTGAAAACCAGGCTCCTCTCTCGATAATGAACTGCTATAGTTCCTATGATGGCGAGGCCGTGACAGGCTCTGAAAAATATATGACGGACCTTCTCAGGGGAGAACTCGGATTCAGGGGTTATGTGTATTCTGACTGGGGGTCTGTCAATATGCTGACATCATTTCACAAGGTTGCCGCGGATACGAAGGAGTCAGCACGGCAGGCTGTAGTCGCCGGCATTGATCTTGAGGCCGGAAGCGAGGATTATGAGAATGTTGTGGACCTTGTCAGGAGCGGAAGACTGGATGTGTCCTATGTTGACCGTGCAGTCTCCAATATCCTGTATGCCAAGTTCGCATCAGGGCTATTCGACCATCCTCTTCCTGACACTACGGGATGGGAGGGAAAAATCCATACCGGGAAGGCCAGGCTGACAGCCCGTGCCATTGCGGATGAGAGTACAGTTCTTCTTTCCAACAAGAATGGCATCCTGCCTCTGAATCCGGACCGATTCAGGTCGATTGCTGTCATCGGCCCCAATGCTGACAGGATTCAGTTCGGGGATTACAGCTGGAGCTCCGACAAGAAGAACGGAGTGACACCTCTGGCCGGCATAAGCGCATACCTTGAGGATAAAGATGTGAAAATCCATTATGCCGAGGGCTGTGACCCTTATTCTCAGGACAGGTCCGGATTCAGGGATGCTGTCAGGGCGGCCGGGAAGAGCGACCTTGCATTGGTGTTTGCAGGCTCGCAGAGTGCAATACTGGCCAGGGCCGGGGAACCAGCCACCTGCGGGGAGGGGTATGATCTCACTGACCTCAAACTGCCCGGAGTCCAGATGGAACTGATTCGGGAAGTAGCCCGTGCCGGGAAACCTGTCATAGTTATCCTCGTGACTGGTAAACCATTTGAGACAGAGGAGATAGCTTCATTGTCAGAGGCTCTGCTCGTACAGTGGTACGCCGGCGAGGAGGCGGGCAATTCCATTGCGTCCATACTGTTCGGCGAAGTTAACCCTTCCGGAAAGCTCCCGGTTTCATTTCCGAAGAGTGTGGGACATCTTCCTTGCTATTACAACTATTTTCCAACCGACAAGGGGTATTATAACAATAAAGGCAGCCTGGACAAGCCGGGACACGACTATGTGTTCTCTGACCCTTATTCAGCCTGGCCGTTCGGATTCGGACTCAGCTATACTGAATTCTCCTATTCCGGTCTCAGCCTGGACAAGGAAATTTATGGGCTGAAGGATACAGTCAATGTGGAATTCACGGTGAGGAATGATGGCGGAGTGACAGGAAAAACAGTGCCTCAGCTCTATGTCAGGGACTTGGTGTCCAGCGTCGTTACTCCTGTCAAGCAACTCAGGGCCTTTGACAAGATCAGCCTTGACCCGGGGGAGAGCCGCATTGTCCGCTTCTCTGTGCCGGTGTCTGCATTATCACTTCATGACAGGAATATGAGAGAGGTCGTCGAGCCCGGGGAATTCAGCTTTATGGTCGGAAGTTCCTCGGCGGATATCAGTCTTGAGAAAACCATCCTGGTCAATGATGGAAATGCGCATCCGGAGGACGACTCTTCTTCAATGGTGGAGAATATGCCTCTCGGGGAGAATGTCTGCATCAGGGGTACGGTGCGGAATGTCCAGGCGGCAGTCCTGCAGGGCGTACGTGTATACCCTATGAGTATGCCGGACAAGGCCGTCACCACTGATAGAGAAGGAAAGTACAGTATGGAACTCCCTCTCAATGATGTGCTGGTATTTGAATTGGATGGATACACCACATTGCGCAGGCAGGCAAAGCGGGAAGGTGATATGGATGTGGAACTCTATCCTGCTACAGATTAGGTAGGCCGCATCTCGGATTCCCGGCTCATCTGATAGTGAACCCGACCGATATTGTATTCCCGGTATTGTCCACGACTGTTACCGAATGAGGTCCTGGAGAGGGGCGCATGCGGTACTGGTGGATGAACCGGGTTTCTCCTATGTATTCATTGTCCAGATGCCAGTAGACGGTGGCATCATTGTCGTGATGGGCCAGGTTGAAGACCATCTCGCCAGGGCTTCCGTCCAGCTGGAGGGGCAGCGTGATGATGCTTCCGCCCTCAGGGTAGATGAATTCCATCGGGGAAATGCCGGAAGGCATTGTCTCTGTCCTGTCCTTCCTGCCGTATTCCGGATGCTTCTGCCTGTAATACCATTCCATAGCGGGAGGAAGGCGGAAAATATTGTTTCCGTCAATGCGGTAGTGGTACGGGCAGGTCTCTGTCCTGAGCCCGGCCCGTGGAATCAGCAATGTATCCCTCTCCTCGCAATATGGTCCGGCAATGCAGCCTGACTGATGGCATACCGGAGTCAGAACACCTTCATTGTCAGCCGGTTCGCTGAACCAGGACTTTTCGGGGAAGAGGTTCAGGATGTCGAAGAGCACAGGGCCGGCGGTGCGGGCTCCGATGAGCCCGGGGGCGGCGGCGCCGGAGGCGTTCCCCGCCCAGACCCCGGCCGCTACGGCCGGGGTCACACCGCAGGCCCATCCGTCCCGGTATCCGTAGCTTGTCCCCGTCTTCCAGGCTGTTCTCCCTGCTGACCTGATGACGTGCCAGTCGATTTCATCCGGCCGGTTCACCTCGCTCATCGCATTGAAAGTATGCCATAAGGCCACTTTGTCACTGAGCGGAAAATCAGATTCTCCTTGGGAGTAAGCCCTTGACATTGAGGCGTATGCGGATACGACCTCGTCAAGTCTGCATTCCCCGCCTCCAAGAATCAGAGAGAGGCCGTAATCCTCTGCGCTGCGTGTGAATGTCGTCATTCCGCATTCCCTCAGCGTGCTGAGAAAGGATTCGATTCCATATTTTCGCAGAATATGGACTGACGGGACATTCAGGGAGCGGCTCACGGCTTCAGACGCAGGAACCGCACCGTCGTAGGTAAGGTCGTAGTTCTGCGGGGCGAATCCGTTGATATTCACGGGAGTGTCAGCAATGAGACTGCCGGGGAGCAATGTTCCGTTCTCCAATGCGGCGCAGTACAATATCGGTTTGAGAATGCTTCCCGAGCTTCTCGGCGATCTTGCGGCATCCACATCCGAGCCGGGCCTTTTCCTGTAGGGGGAGGAGTTTCCGCAATAGGCAAGAATCTGGCCGGTCTCCACATCCGTCACCACCGCCGCCATATCGTTGATTCCTTCTGCCGCAAGCAGATCGCTATGCCTGCTGACGATTTCCTCCACCCTTTTCTGGAGGTTTATGTCTATGGCAGTACGGATAGGCCTTGACCTGTCCTCTGTCCCGGCCAGCCTGTCCACGAGATGGGATGCGTATGAAGGCAGAGGGGAAGGCTCCGGTGGCAATGGTTCCGCACAGGCAAGTCCATAGTCTCCACGGCTCATCTCTCCGTTCTCGAATAGCCTGAACAACAGTCTGTTACGCTTTGCGAGCAGCTTTTCCCCGTTTTTGCCGGGCCTTATGCTGGAAGGGGAGTTGGGAAGGATTGCCAATGTCGCCGCCTCGGCCCAGGACATTTCTCCGGCCGGCCTTCCGAAATATCTCCAGGATGCGGCCTCGATGCCGACTACATTGCCGCCGAACGGGGCGTGCGAGGCATAAAGCCCGAGGATTTCATCCTTGGAATATCTGAGTTCAAGTCTTGTGGCAAGCACGGCCTCCACCATTTTCTGCCACATTGTCCTTTCCCTGTCCCTTGACATCCGGATGACCTGCATCGAAATGGTGCTTCCTCCGCTCACGACGTGGCCGCTCCTGATATTGGCTGCTGCCGACCTTGCGATGGATACCGGGTTGATTCCCGGATGCCAGCGGAACCATCTGTCCTCGAACTCAATCAGGGCTTTCTCGTATTTCTCCGGGAGAGAATCCCCGGGAGGGAATCTCCATTGCCCGTCCTCCGCAATCCTGGCCCCGAGGAGTTCCCCGTTCCTGTCAATGACAACTGCAGACCAGCCTTCACCCTTGAAAAGGTCACGGGGAAGGCAGAATAAATAGAAGAGGGCTGTGAGAGCGGCAAGGCCCCACAGCCCTCCGGTGATTATTCTCCGAGTCTTGTTACCTTGCATCTCTCTGACGCCGTGCAGGCATTCACTGATCTGTCGTACATGCACTCGCAGCTTGCCGAAGGCAGGATATAATCGCCCTCGTAGGCTGCCCTGAGTCTGATTCTGAACTTCTTGTACGTATTCATCGGCAGGTCGAAGTAGAGGAGAACCCGGTCATCCCTGATGTCGAGCCTGTCATATCTGCCGTCATTCTCCTCCGTGCCGGTGAGCCTGTCGTTGATGATTTCCCATCCTGAAGGAATGAGATAGGTCAGGGCCAGGTTGCTGAAGTTTCCGGTGGCGGAGCAGTTGGCCACTGTGATCACGGCTGTGAACTCGTCCCCCTGGACCATTTCGGCAGGGTCAACCGTTATGTCTTCGAGGCTGGTATATCTGACATTGAGCTCGAGACCTCCATTGGAAGCCTCCTTGACGGCAGTATCCGGGGAAGGCTGGCTTACGGCCGTGAATCTCACGAAGACAGGACCGGCTGAATTGTTGGTGACGGAAGTCATTCCTGCGCTGCTGTCAATATTCCAGGTGATGACTCCATTGCGCTCCGATTTCGACTTCGAGTTGCTTGCGTCGGCCTTTATCTTGTCCTTTGTGACCTTGGCCGAGAGCTCGCGGAAGGCCTTTGCGATGAAGAATGACTCCTGGGTGTTCCAGTAGGCCGCATCATAGTTCCTGATAATCTCCGCAGCGTGGCTGACCGCAGCTGAGATGTCGCCTGTGCGGACCAGGGCTTCGAGCATTATCGCATTGTCCCTCAATGAACTGCCGAATGTCATGTCTGATGGAGTCCATTCCTTTGAATTGTCTCCGAATGCGTCAATGATTTCTTTCCCGACTGCTGCCTTTCCGCAGGCTGAATAAGCGGATGCGAGCATCATTGTGGCCGGCCAGGAGAGTTCTCCGCCGAGTTTCAGACGGTTCATCGAGGCCTCGTCCGCATTGCCTGAAACAGCGAGGGAGAAGAGCCTGTAGGCCTGTGCCAGATCATCCAGGGCATAGCCTGTCGACCGCTTGTAGGCATTGACGCAGTTCCTCTGGTATTTCACGAGTGCGTTCACGACATCCCCTGCCACCTGGAAGCCCTCGGCCCTGGCGGCTGCAAGGAATTCCAATGCCATTGAGGATACCCACTCGTTGCTCTTGCCGGTACCCGGCCAATATGATATTCCTCCGTCCGAACGCTGCCTTGAATAAAGGTCGTCAATCATCTGCGGAATCATTTCCCTGGCCTTGCCGTAATTCTCCTCGGAAAGATTCTGGAGAGCATAGAGAAGGGTCAGACCCTTTGAACAGATCTGCTCTGAGCAGGAATGAGGGTAATACCTCATATATTTGAACATCCTGTTCCAGTCCACGGATGGAGTGCCGCCGGCTTCTACCCATACCTTGTCCTCGGCAGTCTCCCTGAACGGGGTGAAATTGAAGTCCATCTTCTCGCCGGCTGCGAGAACACAGCTTCTTCCGTCAATGAGATGAGGCGCAGGGTTGCGGACTTCCATATTTACGGTTTCGCTGATTCTGTGGCTGCCGCCCTCGGCTGTTACAGTCACCCTTGCCGCCCCGGCAGTCTCTGCCGCCTTGAGACTGAATCTTGCCATTTTGTCACCTGTGCCGCTGAATGAAAGGCTTTCTGTAGCTTCCCCTGCAGGAGAGAGTGCACCTTCGCATTTCACAGTGATCTTTACGGAGGAAATTCCATCTTCCATCACGAATACATTGACAGGCAATGTGATACTCTCTCCGCAGGAGGCGATTCTAGGCAATGTCGGTACTACCATTACAGGGGATGTCACAGGCAGGGTCTTGTCTGCATTGCCGTAGGCTCCGCCTTGTCCTGCCACCACCATCACTCTCACGCTTCCCACATACATAGGGAGCCTGATCTTGTGAGAGTCGGAACCTGATTTCAATGAGAAAGGTCCGAGGAACTTGACAACAGGATTGAACCTGTTCTCCTTGCGTACCCCGCATATAAGATCCTCGTCGCCGCCGATGCTGAACATTGAGCTCATCATGCCGGCCCCACCCTTGAGAATCTCGTCGTACATATCCCAGGTGCGGACTCCGAGGGCCTCTCTTTTGTTCATGGCCGTCCAAGGATCAGGAGTGCGGAATCCCGTGATGTCGAGCAGGCCCTCGTCCACAATTGCGAGGGTGTATGTCATCGGCCTGCCTTTCTTCTCGCTGATTTTCACCGTGAAAGGCTCCTCCGGATGGAGTTTGTCCGGCATTGAGATTACAGGCTCTAGATGTGACTCCGGGGCCTCTACCATTGCCGGCATAACACCGTACATCCTCACAGGGTTGCCGGCCGCCGACTTGGCGTATGGCTCTACCAGGGTAATGTGCACGTAGAAATTCGGAGCCAGGTCATCGGTGACTTTCAATGTCCATGGCGTGTCACGCCCGGCGTCGGTCTTCACCCATTCGCTCCTGAGAACTCCGTTGCCGTTCTCCACAGAAACGAGTGCCATGCTGTTCTCTGCCGCAGGGATGAAGACAGTGGCTGTCTCACCTGTACGGTATGATTTCTTGTCCATTGAGAATGAGAGCATAGTAGGGGCGTCAGGGTCCTTTCTGTCAGCCCTTCCCCTGTATGCCGGCCAGTCCGCGAAGAATGTTCCTCCGGTGCAGTGCCCGCTGCTCAGATCCCTGACATAGATCAGGTATCTTCCCCACTGGCTGTCGTCAATGTTTACAGGAATGCTGATGTCACCGGAAGTTGAGGTCATTTTTCCGGAACTTACCGCCTTGGCATTGCGTCCGTTGATATAGGAGTCGAGAGGTGCCTTCCTGGACTCCCACCACCAGTTCCAGTCAATCTTGAATATTCTCCATTCGATGACATCTCCGCTCTTCCTGCGCCCGCCGGCGTCGAGGACAGCCACGGAAATGGTATTGTCCTTGCCTGTCTCAATGTAGTCTGAAGGGAGTTTGACTCCCACATAACCGCTGAATGGGGAGAATTTCCTGTTCATTACTGCAATGCTCTGGTCTCCGCCTTCCTCGTTGACTGATGTGACAATGGTAGCCTTCAGCATTCCCGGTGCATCACTTACGGACGGCAGCTGGATCCTGGAAGAGGATTTTCCCGCCCCGTCGAGTCTGGTGGTCCAGATCGTGGACCTGGTGCTGCTGAAATCCTTGCCCTGGTCTGCGAAAACATAGTCCTCGAAGCCCTTGAACGGGGCATTGTCCCTGGTGAGGGTCATTTCCATCCCTGCTGCAAGTCCGGATGCTGCCGGGCCTGTGAGCCAGTTGGATGATATGCTTGCATTGGCTGAATAACCTCCCTGGAGCACTTCTCCTGAGATGTCTGCATTGACTTTCAATCTGTTAGGCTTGATAGACTCAATGTGGAGACTCTTGTGGAATGTAGCTCCGCCTACTTTGAAATATGCATTCCAGATTCCGGTAGGGCTGTCCTGACCGGTTGCGAAACTGAAGGTGTAAAGTCCGTTCAGCCCCTTGGATATTCGCTTGGTAAAGTATTGTCCTTCAGGAGAGTAGACTGTCATTGAGGCCGGATGGCCTTCCGGTACGCCATTTACCATGAGGGAGACATTGAGGGTGTCGCCTGGTCTCCATACTCCGCGGTCCCCATATACGAAGCCCTTGATGCCCTTCTGGAGCGTTTCTCCGCCGGTATCGAAGCGGCTGAGAGACTTTTCATTGCCGTCATCAACCTTCAGCCAGGTCACGGAATCGCCTTTCTTTACCTTGACGGCGAAAGGTCTGCCGCTGCATTCCACCTCACAGAGCCCGCCTGCGGTGCTCTTGCCCTTGCCGACCATCTGGAGCTGGAAACTGTAGGCTGTGATTTCAGCCCCTGCGACCGGTTCCGCCGTGTTCAGATCGCTTACTGCTGCCCAGAGGAGGGTTCCGTTGCCGACCTTGGCCCCGGAATATTTGGCAATCACACCGAGGCTGGAAGCCATAATGTTCCTCTCCGGGAATGAATATTCCATATAATATGACGGTGTGGACGGGTCCTCGCGGTCTCTCCAGTTGTATTGTGACCAGTCATACTGATTGTCATAATAGTATGGCTCAGCGATGTCCCATACTTCCTCGTCTTCCTCAGTGAGACCGCCTCCGGCAGTCCTGACAAGGCCGTCGGAATTTCCGGTACTCATCTGTGAATGGATGTAATACTCCTGCTTGAATGTGAGCCTGATCCTGTAGATGGCATCCGGATCTTTCCTGAAGAGACCTGAAAGGTTCAGCGAGTAGTCCCTGGCTGTGCTGAGGTCTCCGCCTTCACCATCCAGGTGAATGGTACTCCTGTATATTGCCCTGCCTGCTCTGCGTATACCCGATCTTCCATCCAGATTGTTGTCCTGCAGGTACATAAGTACATTGGAAGGGAATATTTCCACAACCGTGACATCCACTGCCCTGAGGTTCTGCGCCCTGAATGTGAGGCTTGCGGATGACGGGTCCGGAAGGATGTTGCCCTGGAACGGGAACCACACCTCAGGCTTGTCAGTGGCTATTTTGGCAGTAGCCTGCCAGGCTGATGACAGCCTGTTTCCATCCGAGGAGGAGATGCCCGGCTCAATGTATATGATGTCTCTTGCATTGTCCGGATAGACGCTCAGAATGTTGTCGGATATTCTTGCCTCTGCCGCCATCCTGCTGTACTCGTTTCCGGAGCTTACCAGTCCGCTGAGATTCTGCCTCGGGTCCAGAGGCTCGGAGAACATGATGTCCACCCTGTTCTCTTCTCCCGCCCTTTCGCCAATGATTCTGAAACCGTTCCTGGCCGGGATGGCAACCTCGGCATCCTTGCAGGACTCGAAGCCTGTGTCTCCCGGTACAAACTTGATTTTCAATGTTTTGTCTCCGTTTTCGGATCTCTCAAGCCCGCTGACGGTGAAGCGCACCGACTCATTGTTGTCTCCGAATTCAGCCTCAATTTCGCTCTCCCCGTCATATTTCACCTCAATGAGGGATGCCGGATTCTCCGCCTCGATGGCCTCGCTGAATGTCAGCACTCCGCTCACGGAAGCCTTGGAGGCATCGCTGCTGCGGATGATGATGTTCCCGGTGCTGAGAGACGCCTGCTTTGATGCTGCCCTGTGACAGCCACCTGGGAAAGCTTGAAGTCACAATTATAGGTCTTGCCAGGTTTCAGACTTCCCGGAGCCGGTGTGAATGCTATTCTTTCCGGGGTCGCAAGCCTGGCCCTTCCTTTCAATGCCGGGGAGAAGCTGAAGAGAGATGTCAGTCTGTCACTGATTTCCTCCTCCGTTCCGCTGATTCCTGTCACCGGTGCCGTAAGTTCGACAATGACGTCCGCATTCCCGCTGACAATGCCTCCTGTGAATGCCTCCACATAGGCTGAAAAGCCTGAATCCACATTGTCTCTCCCGCCGCAGCCTGTGATAATGATGCCGCAGGCGATAAGGATTGCTGCTGAAAGACATGAAAATCTATTTCTTCTCATACCAAGAACTGTTTGTTTTCCGCAAATATAGCCCAATTATCATTCCCCGGTTATGAATAGAGTGATATTTGTTTTGAATTGGGGAACATTTGCCTGATTCCGCTGGTTGTTCCGCCTGAATGCTGCGGGGATGATGACATTTCCGGAATGGTTGTGACAATTTGTCAGCATTTTGCCAATGGCACGTCACTTGATTCCTCATCTGTTGCCCGTCGGAATGTGATCCGGGGCGGAAAGACAAGAAATTCAAAAATTATAAAATTATGATCAGACCATTGGCAGACAGAGTGGTCATCGAGCCTAAGGAGGCCGAGACCAAGACAGCGTCAGGACTCTACATTCCTGACACGGCAAAGGAAAAACCGCAGCAGGGCGTTGTTCTCGCCTGCGGACCTGGCAAGACCGACGAGCCTATGGAGGTGAAGACAGGTGATGTCGTCCTCTATGGAAAATATGCCGGCACTGAGGTGACTGTGGATGAGAAGAAACTTCTCATTGTGCGTCAGTCAGACATTCTTGCAATTCTTTAATCAATAGGAGGTTATCATTATGGCAAAAGATATCAGGTTCGACGTCGATGTACGTTCAAAGATGAAGGAAGGCGCTGATGCGCTCCGTGGTGATTGACAAGAAGTTCGGTGCTCCTCAGGTGACCAAGGACGGTGTTACCGTAGCAAAGGAGGTTGAACTCAAGGACAGGTTCGCCAATATGGGTGCCCAGATGGTGAAGGAAGTCGCTTCCAAGACCAATGAGCAGGCCGGTGACGGTACTACCACCGCTACTGTTCTCGCCCAGGCCATCATCAATGTTGGTCTCAAGAATGTTACCGCAGGTGCCAATCCGATGGATCTCAAGAGGGGTATCGACAAGGCTGTCGCTACTGTTGTAGAGGCCCTCAAGGCTCAGAGTCAGCAGGTTGGCGAGGATTATTCCAAGGTTGAGCAGGTCGGCACCATTTCCGCCAACAATGACGCGACCATCGGAAAGCTCATCGCTGACGCAATGTCCAAGGTGAAGAAGGACGGCGTGATCACTGTCGAGGAGGCCAAGGGTACCGAGACTGAGGTCAAGGTTGTAGAGGGAATGCAGTTCGACAGGGGATACATCTCTCCATACTTCATGACTGATTCCGACAAGATGGAGGCAAGTCTTGACAATCCTCTCATCCTCGTTACCGACAAGAAGATTTCCACAATGAAGGATCTTCTCCCTATTCTCGAGCCTATCGCAAGAGAGGGCAAGTCACTCCTCATCATTGCCGAGGATGTTGACGGCGAGGCTCTTACCACCCTCGTGGTGAACAGGCTCCGCGGCACCATCAAGGTAGCAGCAGTGAAGGCTCCGGGCTTCGGAGACCGCCGCAAGGAGATGCTTCAGGATATCGCCACCCTTACCGGTGCGACCCTCGTTTCCGAGGAAAGGGGATTCACCCTCGAGAACACTACTCCTGATATGCTCGGAAAGGCCGAGAAGGTGACCATCACCAAGGAGAACACCACCATCGTAGGCGGTGCAGGCAGCAAGGAGGATATCCAGGAGAGGGCTGATCTCATCAGGAAGCAGATTGCCACCACTACTTCCGACTATGACAGGGAGAAACTTCAGGAGCGTCTCGGCAAGCTCGCCGGCGGTGTGGCTGTCCTCTATGTGGGTGCTACCACCGAGGTTGAGATGAAGGAGAAGAAGGACCGTGTAGAGGATGCCCTCAATGCGACCAGGGCAGCTGTCGAGGAGGGTTACCTCCCGGGTGGCGGCGTGGCCTATATCCGTGCAGCCGAGGCTCTCAAGGGACTCAAGGGCGAGAATGAGGACGAGACCACAGGTATCCATATCGTGGCCCGCGCGATCGAGGAGCCTCTCCGCCAGATTGCTCTCAATGCCGGTGTTGACGGCAGCGTGATCATCCAGAAGATCCGCGAGGGCAAGGGAGACTTCGGTTACAATGCCCGCACTGACGAGTATGTCAATATGTTCGAGGCCGGTGTCATCGACCCTACCAAGGTCAGCCGAGTAGCTCTCGAGAACGCCGCTTCAGTAGCCGGTATGTTCCTTACCACCGAGTGCGGTATTGTTGACATTCCTGAGCCGACTCCGGCTCCTGCAATGCCTGAAGGCGGAATGATGTAATATCAATACTGATTCCAAACAATAGCCCCCTGCCTCAGAATCATCTGTGGCAGGGGGTTATTGTTTTTTCTGATTTCCCCCCTGCCCCCATTACGGGGGAGGGCGCTCCGTGCGCACCATCGCCTCGGGCCCACACTTCGCTGTTCTCCGCGCGGCGGCTGATGCCGCCATCGCAGACTTCGTCTGCTTAAAGGTGCTTCGTAGGCAGGTTCGTCGCAAATTCAGTTCTTTGTCAATGCCATGAGCCGGAATGGCATCGCATTTCGCAGGACTTGCCGCCCTCGGCACTAGAGGGAGGGACCCAAACGCAGTTTGGGAGGGCCTGGTCCGGAGAAATGAGATGCCTTCCCGGTATCCACGTTACATCACAATGAAAACACGGAACTCGCGGGAAGGCTCGTCACCAATGGAGTAAATATCGATATTATCCGGAGAAATATTGAATTAGAGTTCCCTGAACTCGATGGCGAATCCACCGCCGCGGGCAAGGGTCATCGTAAGCACATCATCCGACTTGACTGTCTGTCGGGTGATGGTGTAGGCCTGAGGATTGGTCTCATAGTCAGCATCTTCGGCATCTGCGTAGATTACAGCCTCGTACTCCTTGCCGGCATCCAGGAAGGACATCGGCACCTCGAGAGTGCGCTTCTCCTCATCGGTCACACCGCCGGCGAACCAGCGTCCGGTCTTCTTTCCCTTGCGGGCCACCACAATGTAGTCTCCAGGCTCGGCCAGGAGATACTTGCTCTTCACCCAGTCAATATCCACATCCTTGATGAACTGGAAGGCATCCATGAACTTCTCGTAATGCTCAGGGAAGTCGGCTGCCATCTGGAGAGGGGAGTACATCGTCAGATAGAGGGCCAGCTGGTTGGCGATGGTGGCCTTCACCTTGCTGTTGTTCTTGCCGCCTGTCACCTTCTCGAGATCCATTTCGAAAATGCCCGGAGTGAAGTCCATAGGACCGCCGTTGAGACGGGTGAAAGGAAGCACTGTCACGTGCATTGGCTCGGTTCCGCCGAACGCCTGGTACTCGGTGCCCCTTGCGGACTCGTTTCCGACAAGGTTAGGATAGGTCCTGCACAGTCCGGTAGGCCTTACCGCCTCGTGGGCATTGACCATGATGTGATGCTTCGCGGCCTCGGTTACGGCATAGAGATAGTGGTTGTTCAGCCACTGTCCGTAGTGATGCTCGCCGAAAGGCAGGATGTCTCCAACATAACCGCTCTTCACGGCATCGTAGCCATACTTGTTCATCAGAGAGTAAGCAGCCTCCATGTGACGCTCATAATTGCGTACGGATGAGGAAGTCTCGTGATGCATGAGGAGTTTCACACCCTTGGAGTGGGCATACTCGTTCAGAGCCTTGATGTCGAAGTCAGGATATGGGGTCACGAAGTCGAAGACATAGTCCTTGTTGCAGTTCGCCCAGTCCTCCCAGCCGACATTCCAGCCTTCCACAAGGACCTGGTCGAAGCCGTGCTCCGCGGCGAAGTCAATGTACCTGCGGACATTCTCATTGTTGGCACTGTGGGTTCCGTTAGGCTTGCAGCTGCTGTAGTCTGTCACTCCGAGATGAACTGAAGGGCAGTCGTCAGTGTAGGACCAGCTTCCCTTTCCGCTGATCATCTCCCACCATACTCCCACATATTTGGTAGGGTGGATCCAGGATACGTCCTCGTATGCGCAAGGCTCATTGAGGTTCAGCACAAGCCTGGATTCCAGCTGCTTGCAGGCGTCGTCCACTACCTGGACGGTCCTCCACGGGCTCTTGCACGGGGTCTGCATGGAGGAAACGAATGTCAGCCTGTCAGGGTCCAGTACGAGATGCATGCAGGCATAGTTGACCAGAGCTGCCTCGTGGATGTTGATGTAGAGGCCGTCAGCCGTCTTCATCTGAAGGGAGGTCTGCACACCGGTCATTGAGAACGGAGTCTGGGAGGAGTTGCCGCAGAAGGCCTTCTCATAGTTGGCCCTGATTTCGGAAAGACGGCACTTGTTGTACTGATATTCCTGGGTGTCGTGGTCCGCAGGAATCCAGATAGCCTCGTGGTCTCCGGCCATTGCAAATTCGGTAAGTTCATCCTTGATGCAGAAATATGCCATGCTTCTCTGCTCCGGGAATTCGTAGCGGAAGCCGAGTCCGTCATTGAAAAGTCTGAAGCGGATGGTCATCCTTCTGTCGGATGCAGTCTGCAAAAGATTGACGGCCAGTTCGTTGTAATTATTGCGTATTTCGGATTCCTCGCCCCATACAGGAGTCCAGGTCTCGTCGAATGAGCAGGTGTCGATGCTTTCGACAGTGAATCCGTCTCGGAATGACATGCAGGGATTGAGGTCTTCCTTGGCTATGTCGGTACTTCCGAAGACAAGTTTCTCGGCCTTGAGGTTCCCCCTGAGTACGTATCCGAGGTGGCTTGGAAGAATTACATTCTTCTCACCGTAATCCAGGCTGTAAACCGGAGCCCCGTTGTCTGAGAGGCTGAACTGCATCGAAAGTTTTCCATCCGGAGATGTGAGCACAGCCTGCTTGGTAAATGTCTCAGCCTGGGTGCAGGCCGTCAACGCTGCTGCGGCAGCAATCATAAAATGTCTGAGTTTCATATCTTTACTTCAATCTGAAATCTACAACCAATGCGCTCCTCGGGCCGACCTTGACAGGAGAGGAGAAATCCACGGTCTCACCTGTTACCACATTCTGTCCGCTGACAAGAGCCGGAGCCCCTGCACCTCTGCGGGCAGCACCTTCAACAGTGAATTCCGCATAGTCAGCCCATGGAATGATCTCGTTCCTGCGGGAATTGTTCACGAAGACGAAGACCACCTCATCCTCATTGTAGCGGAAATATGCGTAGGTATTGTCCCTGCGGAGGAAGTGGATGGTCTGGCCGTTGTGGGCAGTCTTGCGCCAGTTGAAAAGTGCCTTCGTGTAATCGTGAACCTCGACTGCCACAGGGTCGTTCTGCCAGTCCAGAGGGAAATCGATGCGGAGACCTCCGTGACCCTGGCTGCGGTCCCTTGACACGCCCATCAGCTCATCTGCATAGAAAAGCTGAGGAATTCCCCGGAGAGTGGCCATGAGAGCCATTACTATCTTCTGGCGAGGAACGCTGCGGTTCAGCACGTCAGCAATACGGTCCGTATCGTGGTTGCCCGGGAATATCATCATGTTGGACATGTCGTGGTAGTAGAGGTCATTGGCCACGGCGTCGTAGATCTTGACCATACCCTCATCCCAGTGGACAGTGTCGCGCGGCATTCCCTGGCATATGGCTGCCTGGAGAGGGAAGTCCATGATGCATGGGAGATTGCTGTTGAAGCCGTCCCTGTTCGGATTGCCGTCCTGCCAGTAGGCCAGCTGAGGCACGTTGCAGGTCCAGACCTCTCCGACAATGTTGAGGTTCGGGTACTCCGCGCGTACGCTCTTGCACCACTCGCTCATCGGATATTTCTCATTGTAAGGATAGGTGTCC
This sequence comes from Bacteroidales bacterium, assembly GCA_004552115.1. The sequence continues at coordinate 6,089 of SFPH01000004.1, read as the reverse complement.
ACACGGAGACCGTCGAGGTCTGCATACTCTATCCACCATACGGCCCACTGCTTGAAATACTGGAGCACGTAAGGATTGTCCAGATTCATATCCGGCATCGAGGTGTCGAACCATCCGCCTTCCATATTGGTCTTGTCCAGATCTGAGCAGTAAGGGTCGTTCTGGGCAGAGAAGGCGCAGTTGCTGTGAGTGTACTCCGGCCAGACGTGAATCCAGTCCTCGAAAGGCAGGTCTGCCATCCACCAATGCGCTGCACCGCAATGATTTGTGACAATGTCCATAATCATCTTTATGCCCTTTCCGTGGCAGTCTGCAACAAGGCTGCGGTAGTCCTCATTGCTGCCGAAACGGCGGTCGATGTGGTAGTAGTCGGAGCAGGCGTAGCCGTGGTATGAGGATGCCGGCTCGTTGTCCTCGAGGAGCGGGGTGTTCCAGATGGCGGTCACGCCGAGGTCAGCAATATAGTCCAGCTGGCTGCGGATGCCTGCGATGTCACCTCCGTGGCGGCCGAAGAAGGCCTCCTTGTCCACGCTCTCCATATTGCGGGGCACTGCGTCAAGGCTCTCGTCCCCATCCACGAAGCGGTCAGGCATGATGAGATAGATAAGGTCCTTCGTCGTGAAGCTGAGACGTTCTGCGGAACCCTCGCGCCTTGCGGCAATCTCGTATGGATACTTGAATGACTCCTCGCCTTTAGTGAACACAATATAGTATGTTCCCGGCTTGGCTGAAGCGTCAATCCTTACGTCAACGAAGAGGTAGTTCGGACTGTCGGCCTTGTGTATCTCCTTGACCGATACTCCTTTGCCTCCTTTAATGCTGACATCGTACTCAGAAATTGCTTCCCCCTGGATCAGGAGCTGGAGATCAGTCTTCATCCCCGTCCACCAGGAGAGCGGTTCAACTCTGGTAACCTGCTGGTTGTCAGCGTCTGCCACGGATTCAGGAGTGAACTGTGGGCCTGAGCATGCCATAGCGCAGGCTGCCGATATCGCTAATGCCATAATCTGTTGGTGTCTCATATCTTGTGCAAATTTAAATTATTTCAGCATATATTCCCAAGGATTGAGCCCGCAGTGAATTTCTTCTCCTTCGGAAGTCTTCACAACGGCATTCACCGGCTCAGCGGATAGGTTGGCGATGACCGTCAGGGTGTCACCTGCATTCATCCTCTTGAATGCCAATACTTTGTCGTCAAGGCTTCCCTCGTCGGAGCTGGATGTGAGGAATTCGAAAGAGCCCTCTTTACCTGGCCTCAGTGCCGGACGCGTGTGGCGGAGTCTGCAGAGTTCCCTGTACATTACTGTATAATCGTTCTCCTCCCAGTCCGTGATCGGGTCCTTCTCGAAGAAGAGGAAGCGGTGGTCGAAGCCGACCTCCTGGCCTGTGTAGATGAGCGGCTGTCCCTGAGGAAGGGTGAATGTCAATGCTGCCATCAACTCCGCAGCGTCTCCCATTCTCTCGAACTCCGTCCCGGCCCAGGAGTTCTCATCGTGGTTGGATGTGAACATCAGTCGGAATGCGTCATTGCCGTATTCCTCGACATTGCGCACGAGATAGTTCCTGAGCGAATCCGCATTGGACTTGCCCTGTGCAATGGCATTGAGCATATGGTGCAGCTCCCAGGAATAGGAGGCGTCGAAGCCGGCGTCATGGAGCCATGGCTTTTCTCCCTCCGCGAGGAAATAGAGCTCCTGCCTGTACTCGGAACGCAGGGTACTGATGGTTTCGGTCCAGAAATCCTGCGGCACGATGAAAGCCATATCGCAGCGGAAACCGTCAATCCCCCTGTCGAGCCAGAAGCGCATTGCATCCTGCACGGCTGCGCGCATATCGGCATTTTCGTAATTGAGCTTGGCTATGTCGGTCCAGTCGTATTCCACTATGGTATTGCCCAGGGAGTCACGCAAATACCAGTCGGAAGGCTTTTCGCTCACCCACGGACAGTCCGGGGAAGTGTGATTCGCCACGAAGTCGAGAATGACTTTCAGACCGAGAGCGTGGGCTTCGGATACGAAATGGTCGAAATCCGCATAGTCACCGAATTCGGGATTGACAGAGGTGTAGTCACGTATGGCATAGTATGAGCCGAGGCTTCCCTTGCGCTCCTTCTGACCTATTTCATAAATAGGCATAAGCCACACAATGTCCACCCCGAGTTCCTTGAGACGGGGAAGCTGCTTTGCGGCAGCCTGAAAATTGCCTTCTGCGGTGTACTGGCGCACATTCATTTCATAGACGACGCTGTCATAGGTCCAGGATGCGTGAGGTCCCTTTTCGCTGCAGGCATGCAGCAGTGACAGCGCAAGGAGAAGAGAGGCTGCAGTTACAGCCAGTTTAGCATATTGCCGTTTCATTTGCAGTATTGATTGATGGTTTGTGTCTTGACAAGGAAGAAGTTGTTGTTCGGATCCAGTATCCTGTACTCGCCGTGGTTACCCCACGATGCCGGTCTGTCCTCGATGCTCATATCCTCACCGGTGTCGTTCTGGACATAAGGGCGTATGCTGTCCTGCCAGGCGCATATGCGTGCAGTGCTGGCGCTGTAGCAGAAGAGGTCCTTCGAGCTGCTGCAGAGTTCAAGCAGGGCGTCATTATATATCTTACGAAAGTCTTCAAACTTCAAGAGCCTGTAGATCAATAAATTGCCATTGTCGCCCCAGTTGAATGGATCCTGTCGTCCCGAGTCGCTCTGGTTTCCGCAATTGCTGGAGGTGCCGAGAGTGTTGTCGTAGTCGTAAGGGATGAAGAAGAACTTGTAGTTTAACTTGTCCTGGGAATTGAAGTATATATAGAAGTTGTTCTTGTTGTTCCAATAGTCATCCCACATTCCCACAGCCACATTCACGGCATAGGTCTTCAGGAGCAGCTCGACGTCACATACCTGCTTGATCCAGGTGTAGAAGCTCTCTTCTCCCTTGCCCGTCAGCTTGAGGATGAAATCCTTGAGCTGTGCCTCTGCAGCCGCATAGTTCGCCGTCTGCGTCTTCAGTTCGTAGGTTTTGTCGCTGCCGTCGTTTCCGAACAGCCCGGAGTCAGTGGAAGTGAGAGTTGCGCCGTAGCTGCATTTCCAGACAAACCCGTCCTTGTTGACGAACTGCTGCTCACGGGCGTTTGCATAGCGGCCGTCGATGAGTTCTATCATATCATAGACTCCGTAATAGGCCTCCTTCGGGTCTCCCTCGACCTTTATCCACAGGCGGCAGTAAGCGGAATGGGGCGCGGTCCAGATGCCGTAGCGACGGAAGAGATCATAGCAGTAAAGTTCGCGCACATAGGCCGGGTCGTCCTTGAACCACTTGAAATATAGCTTCTTGACTCCGTGGAGTTCGTGAGCCGTATCCTTGAAGTTCTTGGTGAAATTCAGCTGGAAATGGCAATGGTGCCAGTCAGTGTTGCCGGCCTCGTGCATCTGTCCGGTATTGCCTTCCGGACGCCTGCGGGAAGTGTTGCCCTTCAGGCGGAGACCGCAATCATTGATGCGGGTCTGCTCTCCGGCCTTGTCGTAAAGTACGTTGCAGCTGATGTAGGTGGCAGTGTTGGAATCGGCATCATAGGCATTGAGCAGGGCATTCCACTGGTCAGGCGTCACCGAGATGTGTATTTCCGGGATACAGCTTCCGTCAAAGACATAGGCCAGGCCCTCCTCGGCCGTGTAGCCGCCGTCGTTGCCGCTGCCCCCGTTTCCCCCGTTTCCCCCGGTGATGCCGCCGGTATTGTCGCCGGTATTGTCGCCGCTGCCGCTGTTCCCACCGTCATTTTCGCCGCTGTTCCCTCCGTTGTTCCCTCCGCTGCCGGTTTCTCCGCTGCTGGTCGTTCCGTTGTTCAGCGGGTCCTTGTCACAGGATGGCAGGACGGCAAAGGCAAGCAGTGCCGCAAGGTGTAAGGATAAGGTTATAAACCTGAATCTCATATGGTTACGTTATTTCACAAGCATCACGAATTCTCCTGATTCGAGGCTGAATGGAATAATATTTCCACCCTCGACCATCTCTCCGGTGAAATAGTTTTTCCAGTTCCCTTCAGGCACAGTGACAGTTACTTCCCTGGCGCTGAGATCGAAGTTGCCGGCTACAATCAGGCCCTTGGAGCCTGCGGAGCAGGTGATTGTCCTTCCGTTTGACCAGTTTCCTGTTCCGACCTTCCAGGAGAATGAGGCGTCGCTCCTGAAGAGTTCCGGATTCTCCCTCCTGAATTTCAGGAGTTTAGCGTATGTGTCATACAATGCCTTTCTGTCGGCATCCTCGTAATACTCCCAATGCAGAGGCTTCTTGCCGGTCCTGCCGCCTGTCTCGATGGATTCGTCATAGCCGAGTTCCTGGAACTGCCAAAGCATCTTTGGACCCGGAACTGTGAGGAAGAATGCAGCGTTGAGGGCCTCTCTCTTCATCCTTGCGGAGAGGTTGCCCTTGATTGCCGAATTGCCGTAAGCCTTCGATTTGTAGGCGGTTCTCTCCTCGTCGTGGCTTTCCATAAAGCCTACGTATGAGCCGAACGGCATTGAACTGCCCGTCCAGAGACCGGAGAAGTCGCTGTCTGATGAGAATCCCATGGCGGCCTGGCAGTAGGCATTGTTCATATTTCTCCAAACCTTCATCCCGGCCTGGGCGAGGGCCTTCTCCTCATCCTGCGCACAGAAATGCTCGAGGATCACTATGGCATCGCTCTTCACCTCGCGGATGGCATTGTTGTAGTCCTTGAGAATGTCGATACGGCTCTGGTCATAGTTGGATGCCGTACTCTCTGTGCTGTTCTTGTTGGTGAATCCCTTGGTGAGGTCGAACCTGAATCCGTCCACCCTGTACTCCTCGATGAGGTAGCGGAGGCTCTTTTTCACGTGCTCCCTTGTGAGTTCGAATTCGTGGTTCCAGTCGTGGAACACGCTGTATGGATGAGGAGCGTCAACATTGAACCAAGGGTTGTTGGAAGCGGTCTTGTTGTTGGTCGCATCCCAGTAGAGTTTCGCGTAAGGATGTGCACCCGTAGCCTGGTTGTACACCACGTCCACGAGCACCGCAATGCCTCTGGAGTGGCAGGCATCCACAAATTCCCTGTACATCCTGCGGGTTCCGTAAGCCTTGTCAAGGGCGAAGTATGAGCAAGGGTTATAACCCCAGCTGTCATTGCCCTCAAATTCCTGAACCGGCATCAGCTCGATGGCATTGACACCGAGTGTCTGGAGATAGTCGAGCTTCTCCATCGCACCGTTGATGTCGCCGGTAGATGTGAAGTCGCGGAAATGCATTTCGTAGATGACAATGTCATCAGGATCGCTGACAGAGAATGACGTATTCTGCCAGCTGTAAGAGTCTTTGTTCACTTTGAATGCGGAAACCAGTCCGCTGGTCCCCTCCGGGTAAGCCGGGAGATCCGGGTACGTGGTGGAGGTGATGTATTTGTCATTGTATCCGTCATATACAATCTCGGTGTAAGGGTCGTGAACCTTGGCTGCAGTGCCGTCCTTCTTGCCGAGATAGTACTGGAACATATATTCCCTGTCGGGATCGACGCCGGTGAATGTGTACCACCAGCATCCTGCCGCGTCGTCGCGCTTCATGGCATACTCGCTCTGTCTCTGCCAGCCTGAGAAGTCTCCGATGACGTAGCACCAGTCGTACGAGGCTCCGTTCTTGTCCTTGTCGTAAAGGACTACGGTCACGGAACCGTCTGGATTGTAATTGATGCCGTGGCTGCATCCGGACGGCATAGCCTCCTTTACCGGGTCCACAGGCTCGAACTTGTTCTTGGTATCGCTGACCTGGACGAAGAGGTCGGGAGTCTGCTTGCTTCCATCCTTGCTGCGGACCACCACGCCGATTTTGCTGACCTCGGCATCGCCCGAGCCGAACCATTCCCTGATGGTCGGGGTGATTTCCAGTTTCCAGAGATCGGTCTCTCCGGTCGGAATCCACTTGCATTTGTCGATGTTCTCGTTCCATTCTGCCTGCACGAAAGTCCATTCGGTACCTACGATACCGATATGCGCATAGAGGTCGTCTGTCCAGCCTTTGAATTTGGCATCGTCCGCCTTGTAGTACAATGTGCAAGGCCCGTCGGCATCCGGGATTTCCGGGTCCGCATAGAGGCCT
>SFPH01000119.1 GCA_004552115.1 Bacteroidales bacterium | reverse complement strand
CTGTTTCCTGTTGGTCAAACCAATATCGCTCGCCCTTGGATATGACATCGCTCGCCTGGGCAGGCTAATGCTGAGGTTGCGGTAAGACAAGCGGCAAATAATGTGGAAAGGATGAAGGAGGCACAACTGGGCAATTCGGTCATGATGGTCAAAGGAGCTATCTTCGATGAATTGCTTTCTGGCTTGCGAACATTCCTGGATAACATGCCGAAGCCAACTGCCTATGCTTTGGAGAGCGTGCAGGGAACAATCGTTGAAGACCTGTTTGACGGCACATTGGAAGATGTCATTTCCACTGCCGCAGGAATGGTGGCAGCCGCCATCGGTGATGCTACCACTCCCATGTATTCAGGTGGAGGTGGCGGTTCGTCTTCTGATGACAAACCAAAGAAAGATGATGAGGAGGACTGGTGGAGGTTTGCCCATCGTGCCGCCAGATATGCCAGCAGGAACAAACCTTCCAAGTCGGCTACTCGGAGCGTGAGAAGATAGGCATCAGTCGCTGCCAGGTCTGCAAAGCAACAAGACCTATACGATATCAAGTCTCACCATAACCCGCCCGGGCACCGACAATCCTGACGAAGAAATCACAAGCGAGGAATGCCCGTTCAGCATCGAGGTCGAGGATTGGATTAACAGTCCGGAGCAGAATATCGTAATATAGCAATCTTCAAACTATTGCATTACACCGCAATGAAGATCTTGAAACACTTCCGTCACGCATCTGTGAAGACAGGATTATTCATGGCGATTGTCACGGCGTCCGCCTCCTGCACCCTCAAGGAGGACAGGGACGGATGTCCGTGCCATCTCATCATAGATCTTGACAATGCTGTCGGGAACGGAAATGCGGACATATTCATTTTCCAGGACGGAGAGGAAGTCCTTGCCGACAATGTGGTACCTGCCGATTATCCTGAGGGATACCGCTGCGAGGTCAGGAGAAGGCCGGCTTCCGCAACAGTAATTCAGGGCCTTGAAGAAAGTGTCCTGAACGGCGGCAGGCTTGTCATACGGGACGGAAATGACGCAGACAGGCTGTTTCTGTACAATGAGACCCTGCAATGCGGATCCGAGACGGTGATGGCCGCTGCCGACCTGCACTTCCCCGGCCGGCAATGTCAGGATAGACATAAGCGGAGGAATCTGCGGCATGGATCTCCGGAACGGAGCCCCGGTCAGAGGGGATTTCCAATGCATTGCAAGACTTGCGGACAGCGGTTTCGCAGTATATGCAGTCAACTTGCCCAGACAGATCAGTTCAGAGGACGAAATCCTAATATCCGTGAGCAGAAACGGGAAGGAATTGTTCTCCTGCGACATTTCGGAAGCCATTTCCAAGACCGGCTTCGACTGGAGCAAGCCGGACCTGGACGACATCAGGCTGAGGCTCGACTACATTTCAGCTTTATTCGATGTCGAAATAGCCGAATGGGAGACGAGTCCGGAAAGCGACAAGGTCATCTGACCGTTGAACATTCCCTGAATGCAGTACGCAATGCTGCCCGAATGCGGTGCATAATGCACCCCGAAAGGCGGAACAAGAACCGGAATGAGGCCCGCTACCTCACATGCAGACCGCATTCCCTGTGGTCCGGGTCCTCCCACCACCATCTTCCTGAGCGGATATCCTGGCCCGGCTTGACAGCCCTGGTGCAAGGCTGGCAGCCTATGCTCGGGAAACCGTTCTCGTGAAGCCTGTTGTACGGCACGCCGTTCTCGCGCACATAGTCCTTTACCTGCTCCTCAGTCCAGAGGATGAGGGGATTGAGCTTGATGACATCATCAGCCTCGTCGTACTCGACCATCTGCATTGAGGTACGGGTGACGGACTGCTCGCGCCTGAGACCGCTGATCCACACGTCAACCCCCTGCAGGGCACGCTTCAGAGGCTCCACCTTCCTGATATTGCAGCATAGATGGCGCAGTTCCACGCTGTCATAAAACAGATTGACGCCGTGCTGGCGGACCATTTCCTGGACCTTGCGGAAATCCGGGAAGAACACTTCGATGCTGATGCCGTACTGCATATTGGTACGGTCAATCAGCTCGTATGTCTCCGGGAACTGACGCCCGGTATCAAGGGTGAAAATCCTGGCATCCTTCCTGATCTTCACCATCATGTCCGTTATTGTCTGGTCCTCGTAACTGAGACTGGAGGACAATGCCGCCCGGCCGGGAAACCCGTCAAGGAAATACTCGAGGGCCTTCCGCGGGTCCGAGTTCATGAACTTTTCATTTATAGAAACGGCGAAGGATCTCTTCTCCTCCGCCGACAATGTATCCAAATATCTTTCCATACCAGATATACCTGATTGACAATCAATCATTTATTCAAAGAAGAGATGCTTACTCCTCCGGCACGATCATTCCTGCGCCAACGGTATCATTGGTACCCTCCTCTATGAATATGAGGCTTCCCATAGTCCTGTTGTCACGGTAATAATCGAACACGAGAGGCTCTGCGGTCTTGATTCTCACCCTGGCAATGTCGTTCATCACAAGTTTCTCGACACCGTACTCCTTCTCCCTGGTATTGATGTCAATCTTGTACTCGATCTCCTTCACGATGCCGAGCGTCTGCTGGGTAGCGTGGCGGATCACATATTTCTTGCCCTGCACAAGCGGCGAGTTCCTGAACCAGCAGACATTGATGAGGACTTCCTGCTCGACGTGAGGCTGGACTCCGTCAGCGGAAACCAGCACATCCCCGCGGCTTATGTCAATGTCATCCGACAGTGTGATATCCACCGACTCAGGGGAAACGGCCGACTCAAGACTCTTCTCACCGAGCCAGATTCCGGTCACGGTGGAACTGAGTTCGGAAGGATATACCTTGACCTTGTCCCCGACCTTCAAAGCACCCTCTGCAAGTCTTCCGGAATAGCCCCGGAAATCCGGGAAACGGGAAGAAATCGGCCTTATGACATATTGTACAGGCATTCTCATCCTGTCATCAGCCTCCACAGGAAGGGCTACGGTCTCAAGGAAATCAAGCAGGGCCTTGCCCTCGTACCATCCCATGTTCTCCGACTTGTTCACGACATTGTCGCCAAGCTTCGCGGAAATCGGGATGAAGGTGACATTGCCGAGTTCGATGGAGGCGGACATTGCCTTGTAGTCAGCCACAATCCTGTCAAACACCTCCTGTGAGAAATCCACGAGATCCATCTTGTTCACGCAGACCACAACCTCCTTTATGGCAAGGAGAGAAGCGATGTAGGAATGCCTTACGGTCTGCTCCATTATTCCGTGGCGGGCATCCACGAGAATCACCGCCAAATCGGCCGTGGACGCTCCGGTAACCATGTTCCTGGTATACTGGATATGGCCTGGGGTATCGGCAATGATGAATTTCCTCTTCGGAGTGGCGAAATACCTGTAGGCCACGTCGATGGTGATGCCCTGCTCCCTCTCGGCACGGAGTCCGTCCGTCAGGAGAGCCAGGTTGACTTCCTCATTGCCACGGCTTCTGGAAGCCTCCTCGACAGCCTCGAGCTGGTCCTCGAAAATCGACTTCGAGTCATAGAGAAGCCTGCCTATGAGCGTGCTCTTTCCGTCATCCACACTGCCCGCCGTAGTGAAGCGGAGCAGCTGCATATTGAGATATCCTTTTGTATTCTGAGTTTCCATGTTGTTTTCTTATAATTGCGGAAGATAATCGGAGAAAACGGCAGTGTGCAGCCGCATCCGGAAATCCTAAAAATAACCTGCCTTCTTGCGGTCCTCCATTGCAGTCTCGGAACGCTTGTCATCGGCCCTGCCACCCCTTTCGGTCACCCTCGAAGAAGCAATCTCGTCAATGATGTCCTCAAGGCTGTGGGCGTGAGACAATGTAAGTCCAGTGCAGGTCACGTCGCCGATTGTCCTGCAGCGTACCTCCTTTACCACGACCTCCTCCTCAGGACGGCGCGGGATAATGTCCGGATCCGCAGCAAGCCACTGTCCGTCACGGAAGAATACCTTCCTCTCGTGAGTATAGTAGAGACTCGGAAGTTCAATGCCCTCCTGGTAGATATACTGCCATACATCCATCTCGGTCCAGTTGCTGATCGGGAAAACGCGGAAATGCTCACCCGGATTCTTCATCCCGTTGTAGATGTTCCAGAGTTCAGGCCTCTGGTTCTTGGGATTCCACTGGCCGAACTCATCCCTGTGGGAGAAGATACGCTCCTTCGCGCGGGCCTTCTCCTCATCCCGCCTCGCTCCGCCGCAGGCCGCATCGAACTTGTACTTGGCAAGGGTGTCGAGCAGGGTTACAGTCTGGAGTTTGTTACGGCTGGCATTGTAGCCGGTCTCCTCCTTCACCTTGCCCTCGTCGATGGACTCCTGAACAGAGCCCACAATCAGGTCCGCCCCAAGCTTCCTGACCAGGTCATCCCTGTATGTCAATGTCTCCGGGAAGTTGTGCCCGGTGTCAATGTGAACCAGCGGGAATGGTATCTTGGCCGGATAGAAGGCCTTGTATGCCAGATATGTAAGCACTATCGAATCTTTTCCGCCTGAAAAAAGGATACAGGGGCGTTCAAACTGCGCAGCCACTTCCCTCAGAATGTAGATTGACTCCGCCTCAAGTTCCTTAAGATGAGTAAGATGTTCGCTCATTTCACTATGCTGTTAATAAAACCAATTTCAAGTGTGCCGCAATCATTCATCAGATTTGAGCGGCAATTCTGCAAATATACTAATTCTTTCCGACAGCCGGAACAGGCCCGGCAAGCATATCAGCTGAATACGCCGGAAAGATACTTCCTGGTCAGCTCCTCCTCAGGAGAGCCGAAGACCTTCTTCGCATCTCCCGTCTCGATCACCTCGCCGAGATAGAGGAAGACGGCGTGGTCGGCTATCCTCAATGCCTGGCGCAGGGTATGGGTAACCATAATGATGGAATACTTCTCCTTCAGCTTCACGAAAAGGTCCTCGACGGTCTTGCTGGAAACCGGGTCAAGAGCACTCGTTGCCTCGTCCGCGAGAATGAAATCAGGCTCGACAGCCAGGCTGCGGGCCAGGCAAAGCCTCTGCTGCTGGCCGATCGACAGTCTCTGTGCGGAACTCTGAAGCCTGTCCTTGACCTCGTCCCAGAGCCCGACCTCGGTGAGATATCGCTCCACGACCTCGGCAAGTTCCTTCTTTCTCGTATGCATTCCGTGAATCCTGCATCCGTAGGCCACATTGTCGAATATGGACATCGGAAGCGGGCAAGGACGCTGCGGCACCAGGCCGATTCTCCTGCGGAGTTCGACTGGTCCCCTATCATTATCCTTCCGCTTATGGATGTGTCATCGACATTGTCTATCAATCTGTTGAGGCATTTGAGAAGAGTACTCTTGCCACAGCCTGACGGCCCCACGATGCAGGTGATCCTGTTGACCGGGAATGTCAGGTTTATGTTCTTGAGAATCGGTCTTCCCTCGATGGAAAGATTGAGGTTCTCGACAATCATCGGTTCAGTCGATTTATTCTGGTCCATAACTGAAAACTAAAGGTTGTTCTTTGTAAAATGTCCAGTAATCCAACGGCCTCCGAGGCTGAGGATCAGGACTATGACTGTAAGCACCAGGGCCGCGGCATAAGCCCTGCCCGGGAACGGCTCCGGCATTGTTATCCAGTTGAATATGGCAAGAGGCAGGGTGGCCGTAGGGGAAGAAAGCGAGGTGGCCGTCGAATCCGAGAAACCTGCAGTGAACATCACCGCAGCAGCATCTCCGATGGCCTTGCCGACAGCCAGGAGAGAAGCCGTCGCCATTCCCGGAAGCACCTGCCGCAGAACCACTTTCAATGTCTCCCACTTGGTTGCGCCAAGGGAATAGGCCGCATCTATCATATCATCCGGCACAGAACGGGAAATCTCGTCCCCGCTCCTTATGAACATCGGTATGATGAGAAGGGTCGAGACAATGATACCGCCCAGGACGGATGCCCTCATCCCCACTGCCACCATTATCATGAATGCGAATGCGCCATAGACAATCGACGGAATGCCGTACAGCACGTCATAGACAAGGCGCGCGACGTATGAAAGCCAGTTGGAGCGCCTGCGGTAGAGATTCATGTAGAATACTACCGGAACACTGACTATCATTGCAATAAGCATTGCCGGCAGCACGACTATCAGCGAGCCGATGATTGCATTGAGGAAGCCGCCGTCATCGGCAGTGTTCCAGTCCTTTCCAGGAGTACTGGTCACCATTTCCCACGAGATGGAGCCGAATCCCTTCACGCATATCGTCCAGATGATGGAAATGACGAAGGCCATTACGGTAATCACGGCGACCCACATCAGCACCTGGAAGAATTTCTCCTCTATGTATTTGCTTTCTATCTTCTTCATTTTCAGCCTCTTTTCTGAATCCTGTACAGGATAATCCTTGACAATATATTGAAAATCACCACAATCACGAGAAGGATGAGGGCTGCAAACATGATTGCAGACTCATAGAGAGGCACCGAGGCCATCTCACCGTAATTGTTGCCGATAAGGGCAGGCAGGGTGTAGAATCCGGACTTCAGTCCCTTCGGGATGGCCGGAATGCTGCCGCAGACCATCATCACGGCAATGGTCTCGCCCATAGCCTTGGACAATGCCAGAACCACCGAGGCGAAAATTCCCGGCAATGACTTCTTGATCACGACTTTCTTGGTGGTCTGCCACCTGGTGGCTCCGAGCGACATGGATGCGTCCCTCAGATCCTGAGGCACGGCCGAGAAAATCTCCACAAAAAGGCTGACCATTATCGGAAGCACCATCACGCACAGAACGAGGGAGGCCGTGACAAGGGAATACCCGGTCACCGGAATCAGAATGAGAATACCCCAGACTCCATAAATGACGGAAGGCAATGCAGCCAGAATGTCCAGGGCAGGATATATGAACTTTCTGACAAGCTTCTTGGAATACTCCGTCAGTGAAATGGCCGTCAGCAGGGAAAGCGGCAGGGCAATGATGATGGAAATCAATGTCACGGCCAGAGTTCCGGTGATGAACGGCAGGAAGCCGAATTTCTTCTGCGAAGGCTTCCATTCAGACGATGTCACAAGGTCCCAGAAGGAGTTTTCCTGAAGAATCGGAAGCGCCTTGACCAGCAGGCCGCCTATCATCGCAAGCAGGAGCAGAACAGATGAGGCAGTGAGGACGAACATGAATGCAGAAGAGACATTCTGTTTGTATATTCTCTTGTCATTCAATGATTTCTGAAAGAATGCCCCGCTGGATACAGCCAGGATGAAGACAATGAAGGCAATGAACATTATCACTATTTCATCCGTCGTATTCTCCTTCTTGGACGAGGCCCGGACCGCAGAACGGTAGGCTTTCATATTGTCGCTCAGGGCCTTGCTTGAAATCTGGACATAACCGGCCGGCTCATTGAAACGCTGGCCGTCCTTCAGGACGAACTTCAGGAATGAAAGCGAGGCGGAGTCCTGGGGCGCTCCCCTGCTGACGAAATAGAGATTCCTCGCAGGCGGTGAAGGGAACAAATCGTCCTCGATGGCGTGGACCAATTTCTCCTTGGTGTCATAGAAGGACTCCTCATCCGAGATTTTCCCGTCCGCATCAATGTCGATAGGGATGGCATCAAGGCCTTCCAGCGGCCTGTGCGTCTGGGAATCATAGGCGTATGCCAGATTGTTGAAGCCTACCGACCATTTGTCTTTCTGTACGGCCTGGGCGATTCCGGGATCTCCGAACACCGCCGTGCCTGTCAGGTCCTCCTGCTTGGCCCCGAACCAGGCGGCAAAGGTCTGGGCGGCCCCGCAGGCATCGGATCTGGTGTAAACATTGATCTTGTGCTTCTCCCCGTTTCCGAGGAGCTGGCCCCAGGTGCGGATTTCCCCCGTAACCCATATCTTTCTGGCTTCCTCGGAGGTGAGTCCCCTTGACCTCAACATGTCCGCATAGGGATTCCCGCTGTTGAAATCAGGAATCACGGCATCCCGACCGACAATGAAGGCCAGGGCTCCGGACTCAATTTCCTCCTGGTGGAGATCCCTGGAGAGCATCGCATAGTCGACCATTCCGTTCAGGACATCGGTCATTCCCTTGCCGGCACCGCCGGCAGAAACGTCAATCTTCACAGATGGATGCAGTGCCTGGAATTCATTGGACCACTGCACGGCAAGAGGATATAGTGCAAAAGCGCCAGAGAGGGAAACCTGGCCTTCTACATCCTTCTTGACATGAGAATCACCGCTCCCGCAAGAGAATGTGGCGGCAATAGCAATAAAAACCGCCAGCGGTGATAGTATTTTCATTGCTATCCGCTTAAGCATTTTCTTCGTTTTAGTACACAGGGCTGCAAATATGACGACTTCGCCAATACCCTTCTGCGCTCCAAATATAGAAAGTTTTTACAAGAAAACAAAAAATGCAGGGACGGCGTTCATCCCTGCATTGAAACCGAGCGGAAAACGGGGTTCGAACCCGCGACCTTCGGCTTGGGAAGCCGACGCTCTACCAACTGAGCTATTTCCGCAAATCCCCTCAATTGATGAGGGGACTGCAAATATAACGATTTTTATTGTTATCGCAAAAATCCTTTCATATTTTGGAATACAAATTTGCCTACTGGTACATGAACCTCTTTATACTGCCCTTCGGAGTCTTGGCAAACGGCTCAAGACGGAGTTCGTATGAGGACACTGCGGAATAGGCCGGGACAATCTTGTTGAGCGCCTCGAGATTCGATGCCATGATCTGGTCGAGATTCTCCGCATCGGTTCCGGCATCCCCAAGGGCATTCTGGTCCAGGACCACGAGGGCTACAAGTTTCTCCTTCCTGCTGACAATGAGAGACTCAGCGACAAAAGGCATATTGTTAAGAACCACCTCAATCTCCTCAGGATAGATGTTCTGTCCGTTGGATGAGAGAATCATGCTCTTGCTGCGTCCCACGAGGAAGAGGGTATTGTCCCTGTCGATAGTTCCGAGGTCTCCGGTCTTGAACCATCCGTCCTCTGTAAACACGGAGTCGGTAGCCTCCTGATTCTTGTAATATCCCGGGAACACGCAGTCTCCCTTCACAAGCACCTCGCCGGCAATACGGGCAGGGCTGACTGAGTCAATCCTTACATCGATATGCTCGCTCACATACTCGCCTACTGACTTGAGCTTGTATGCCCCGATGTGTCCGAGAGAGATGGTAGGTGCGCATTCTGTCATGCCGTATCCGGTGACGAAAGGAGTCTTGAGCTTGACGGCGAGAAGCTGCTCGATGTAGTCCGGAATGGCGGCGCCACCTGTAACGAACACCTCGATGTTGCCGCCCATCGCAGTCATGAAAATGGTCCTGAGCGCCTCGCAGAATTCCGGATTGTTCTCATAGTCGGCAAGTTTTGCCCTGCCGGTCTTGCTGTTGAGTCGTCTATCATTTTCCTGAGAATCAGAGGAACGGCGAAGAATACCCTTGGACGGAATTCGCGCAGCCCAGAAGTAACAATATGCACGGGCGAATGCCGCTTGTCCTGTGGCGAAGCTGCGTTCAGCATCAGTCATGTTCACTGTAGGGGCATATTTCAAGACGGCATTGGCCTGATCTATAGTCGTATACAGTCTGGACCAGCCTGCTGAGGAAGTGGACGAACTCATGGTGCTTGTGCGTACGGAAATCATGTTGTTGTCCTGGACTCTGGATTCGAGGCTAGGTCCCCACATGTAGTCGCCGACTCTGGCTTCACCCCAGTAGAAGATGTTTATGTCGTTTTGTACGAAGTTGGATCTCATCCTCTCGTATATTCCGTATGTGGACTGGATGACATCGGTGGATGACTTCCACATATTGCACCTGTCACCGCAGCATGTAACGGCGACTTGGACATCATGCAGGACAAC
>SFPH01000118.1 GCA_004552115.1 Bacteroidales bacterium | reverse complement strand
CATCTGGAACCCCTTTTCAGCTATCTCACCCGCAGCGAGCGCCCGATGCGGAGCGTAGTCTTCGGAGTGATTCCGTTCAGGTTGCAGATGGCCTTCACCGTGGTGTGGTACTTGACGGCGAGGGATCCAAGAGTATCGCCGGACTTGATCTTGTGGTACTGGGCCTTGGCCAGCTCGGCGGCCTTGCGGGCCTCTTCAGCCTCGCGGGCCGCAATCTCGGCAGCACGGGCGGAGTAGGCTATGGAGTCGTCGCGCATGATGAGGTAATCCTCCTCGTCGCTTTCAGGGATGTAACGGCTCGCAGCATTGAGATAACGCTTCTTTAGAATGAAGAGGCGATGCCTCAGAATGCCGGTCTCGAAATCGATAAGCCACTGAGGGTCAAAGGCGTAGCCCATATACCTCACCTCGAAGTGAAGATGTGCGCCGGTAGAGCGGCCGGTGGAGCCGCCAAGACCGATGACATCCCCGGCCTGTACCCAGTCTCCAGGGACGACATTGCGCTTCGAAAGATGGCCGTAGAATGTCTCGAGTCCGTTCTCATGCCTGATAATCACCAGATTGCCGTAGCCGCGGAAATATTTCGAAACCCTGACCTTGCCGGAAAATGCTGCCTTGACCGGAGTCCCCATCGGTAAAGGAAGATCCACTCCCATATGGCCCCTTCCGCGCCTGTAGCCGAAAGGAGAATAGACCTTCGTCTGGTAAGGGCAATGATATTCGCTCAATGAATCGACCACCCAGATGGAAATATCCTCATTGATGGCAGGGCCGGCCGCTCCGTATGGATTCGGCTTGTCCTCGTCCCAGTATTCATTGAAGATCTGCGACTGCATCACAGCCGAAGGATCCTTGTAATAGCGCCAGGTGTAGTTCTCAAGCAGGAGAATCTTGATTGCCGGATTGCCGGTGTCCAATGTGTCTATGGCCGTGGCGGAGGAAGGGTCAATGGACCTTACCGGCTGGAGAGCAGGTCTAGGGACCAGCATTTCAGCACGGCTCATGGAAATAAGTGTATCGAGATGCGGGGTCTTGTCCTGCCCGGCCGCATTGAGTGTCATCATCATGGCAAGGGCAAGTGCCCCGCCTGCAAATACTGTAAACTTCATAAACTACAATGTCGCTCCGAATCTTGTAAAAAGAATGTCCTTGACCTCTTCAATCCTCTTTTCGAGCAATTCAGCCGAGGTGGCCTCGCATATGAAGCGGAGATAAGGCTCGGTATTGGAAGGGCGGATATTGAACCACCAAAATCCATCATTGCCGTAGGCTTCTGGAGAGCGGTGAAATGGTCGCGGATGGCATCCATCGCCCCCTTCTTGTCCTCGACGCGGAAATTGATCTCGCCGGAATTCTCATAGCCGGCAATGCGGCCGATGAGCTGGCTGAAGCTTATCCCCTTCCTTTTCATTGAGGCCAGCACCCTGAGCACCAGGATGGAAGCGAGGAGTCCGCTGTCGGAATAGAAGAAATCCCGGAAGTAATAATGGCCTGCGAGCTCACCGCCCCAGACGCCGTCCAGTTCACGGAGCTTGCGTGCGGCATTGGCGCGGCCCACCTTCCAGGTGAACATCTCCGCACCCATCGGCTCGAGATACTCGCCCACGGCCTTCGAACTGCGGATATCCTGTATCACAATGCCTTTCTCTCCCCTCTCGTCAATGAAATAATGACCCAGGAGGGCGATGATGAGGTCCGGTGACACGAACTTTCCGGTCTCGTCCACGAACATAACCCTGTCGGCATCGCCATCATAGATAACGCCGGCATCGGCACCGGTCTTCTTCACGAGCTCCTCGAGGGCTACCACATTCTTGTGCACCAGCGGATTGGGCTCGTGATTCGGGAATGTGCCGTCCATGTCGTCGAAAATATACTCGGCCAGTTTCAATCCTGAGAGATCCGGCTTGTAGCCGAGCAGGAAATCCAGATAATCCTTGCGGATATCCTTCTGATGCACAGAACCTTTCTTCTCCGCAAGCGGAGTTTCCCTGCCTTCCTTTATCCACTGCTCTATCTGGCCGAGACCATTGTCATAGCCGACCGGAAGGGCATTGGCGCAGGAAACCTTCATTCCGTTGTACTCCTTCGGGTTATGGGATGCGGTAATCTGGACGGAAGCGTCGAAACCGTACTTCGCGGTTCCGAAATACACCATCGGGGTGGTGCTGAGACCAATGTCGTAAACATCGGCGCCCGCATCGGTGATGCCCTTCAGAAGATATTCGTGAATCTCATCCGAGGACACGCGGCAGTCCCTGCCCACGAGGACCTTGTCCGTTCCGAGAAGTGAAGGAAGGAATGCGCCCACCCTGTAGGCTGTATCCTTGTCGAAATCAACGTTGTAGATTCCCCTTATGTCGTATGCGTGAAATGCTCCCATGACTATCTGATTTTGGATTTGTAATGAGTGGAAACCTTGCCTGTGGCTATGTTGACCAGTTTCCTGGCAATGATTTTCTTCCTTATCGGAGCCACGTGGTCCACGAACATGTCTCCGTCAAGATGGGACATCTCGTGCTGGACCATGCGGCAGGCGAACTTGTCAAAGACTTCGGTCACCTTCTCTCCTGCCTCGTTGTAATACTCCACTGTCATGGATGCAGGACGGCTCACGTCGCAATAAACACCCGGAATGCTGAGGCAGCCTTCGGAATAGACAGTGGTCTTTTCACTTTCCTCCACTATGACCGGATTGATCATGGTGCGGACGAAATTCTCAAGATAAGGATAGACATCCGTCATTCCTGTGCCGTCCACGATGAGCACTCTGCGGCTCACGCCAATCTGAGGAGCGGCAAGTCCGCATCCCTCGGATGATTTCAGCGTATCCTTGAGGTCCTGCACCAATGTGGCGAGGCCCTCCCTGTCATTGAGGTCGAAGTCCTGAGCCTTTGCCCTGAGGACATCTGAACCATATAGATAAATCGGTTGTATCATAACTTTGTCTGTTTTTATCTCTTTCTGCCCTTGCGGGAACTGTTTGAGGACAGGGTCTGCGGAATCGAATCCGGCAACGGGCAGGCAGTATTGCCATTCGTCCTGTCCAGATAGCTCTGGAGAATGATGGCGGCGCTGATCTTGTCCACAGACTCCTTGTCCCTGCGCTGCGATGCCTTCATTCCCCCGTCGATCATCGCCCTGTGAGCCAGCACCGAGGTGAACCTCTCGTCCTCCAATGTCACCGGGATGTCCGGGAATGTCTTCGAGAGATATTTCAGGAAGGCATCCACGTCAGCCGCGGCCTCGGAAGGCTTCCCGTCCATATTGACCGGATATCCTACCACAAATCTGACAATGGTCTCCGTTTCGGCATATTTTTTCAAATAATCCATTATCTTTGCATTCTGTACTGTTTCAAGGGCAGACGCAAAAATCCGGAGAGGGTCGCTGACCGCCAGCCCTATCCTCTTCCTGCCGAAATCAATGCCGATGATTCTGTCCATAACGTGCAAAGTTAAAAAAAACGCTGCTTATGTCCAAACAGGGGCACACTCCCAAAGTTGAGCATTTCAGAATTTCGCTCATAGACGACCAGTCCCACAAGCAATTGTGGGTCATGAGGTTTTCACGTACAGGCCTGTTCGTGGTCATCCTTTCCACCATCACAGTGATACTTGCGGTTTCCTGGTCCGTCATTGCCTTCACCCCGCTCAAAACCTTCATTCCGGGATATCCTGATGCGCACACCAAGAGGGCTGCCATCAACAATGCCATCCGCATCGACTCCCTGCAGAACGTGATCCACACCTGGATGTTCTACACGGACAATCTCAAGAAAGTCATAGCGGGCGAGGACCCGGTGAGGATAGACAGCATCATCAGGAACGTTGCGGCATCTGAAAAGGTCGCCGCCGCGGATGCCGCCAGGAGTGATTCCCTGCTCCGGGAGGATGTCAGGAAAGCCGAGCAGTTCGGCCTCAGCCAGGGAGCCGAAAGAAAGCTTCCGATAGAGGGGCGGCATTTCTTCACCCCTCTCAAAGGCGTGGTCTCCCAGGGATACGACCCTCTCCTGCACCCTTACATTGACATAACGGCACCGGCCAACTCGGTGGTGATGTCGGTTCTGGACGGCACTGTGATCAATGCCGGATGGAGCGACGACTCAGGATACACGATACAGATCCAGCATAGCGACGACATCATCTCGATATACAAGCACAACCAGAAACTGCTCAAGAAGACGGGAGACAAGGTTGTCGCCGGCGCACCGGTGGCCCTCGTCGGGAACACCGGCTCCCTCACTACCGGAGACCATCTCCATTTCGAGCTCTGGTACAGGGGCGAAGCAGTAGATCCTACCAAATACATCAACTTCTGACAGGAATGGACAAGAAGAGACATATTGCGATTCTCGGTTCCACCGGCTCAATCGGCAGGCAGGCCCTGGATGTTGTAAGGCAGCACAGGGACCTTTTCGAGGTGGAGCTTCTGACAGCCAACAACAGCGACGACCTTCTCATCGAACAGGCTCTGGAATTCAATCCGAATGCGGCGGTGATCTGCAATGAGGACAAGTACCGGAAGGTGGCGGACGCTCTCCAGCCGAAGGACATCAAGGTTTTCGCAGGGATGGATTCGGTCTGCAGCCTGGTCGGAGCGGATGACATTGACATAGTCCTGACCGCATTGGTGGGATTCAGCGGTCTCAGGCCGACAATAGCGGCAATAAAGGCCGGAAAGGTAATCGCTCTCGCCAACAAGGAGACCCTGGTGGCCGGCGGCAGTGTCGTGATGGACCTCGCTCGCAAATACAGGGCGCCGATAATCCCGGTGGACTCGGAGCACTCGGCCATATTCCAGTGCCTTCTCGGTGCCGGGGAGAACAGTTTCACCCGCATCCACCTGACAGCATCCGGAGGTCCGTTCCGCACCTGGGACAAGGCCAGGATGGCTGAGGCCACGAGAAAGGAGGCCCTGAAGCATCCGCAGTGGAATATGGGAGCAAAGATCACAATAGACTCCGCCACAATGATGAACAAGGGATTCGAGATGATAGAGGCCTGCTGGCTCTTCGATACCGACCCGTCGAAAATCAACATTGTCGTGCACCCGCAGTCCATCATCCACTCGATGGTGGAGTTCAAGGACGGGGCCGTAATCGCCCAGATGGGTCATCCGGACATGCGCGAGCCCATCCAGCTGGCGCTGAGTTTCCCTGAAAGGCTGAGTCTGGACAACAGGAAACTGGACTTCGCCGCCCTCGGGACCCTGACGTTCGAGCGTCCGGATCCGGACAGATTCCCCTGTCTCGGCATAGCATACGATGCAATGAAAAAGGGCGGGAACATGCCTTGCGTGATGAATGCTGCCAATGAGGCGGCCGTGGCGGCGTTTCTGGCAGACAAGATCAGGTACTACGATATCCCGGACATCATCTCCAGATGCATGGACAGCATAGAATTTGCAGGGCAGCCGGGGCTGGAGGACATTTTCGCCTCCAATGAGGAAGCCTTCGCCAGGGCGAAGGACATGTGCGGCCTGTAGGGCCTGACAAACTATTTTTCAGATGACAGTCTTATTACAGATTTTACAGGTATTCATAGCCCTTTCGCTTCTGATTGCCATTCACGAAGCGGGGCATTTCATATTTGCAAGGCTCTGCGGAACCAGGGTTGACAAATTCTTTCTCTTCTTCGACGCCGGTGGTGTAAAACTCTTCAGCACCAAGACAACCGGCTGGTTCACAAGGCTTTTCCCGAAAATGAAGGAGGCGGAGACCGAATACGGCATCGGCTGGCTTCCGATCGGAGGATATTGCAAGATCAGCGGTATGATAGACGAGTCCTTCGACATCGACTCGATGAAGCAGGAGCCGAAGCCCTGGGAATTCCGTTCAAAGCCGGCCTGGCAGAGGCTGCTGATAATGCTCGGGGGCGTGCTGTTCAACTTCATCTTCGCCGTCATCGTCTATATTTTCATAATGGACAAATGGGGACAGAACTATATCCCGAACTCGGAAAGCCGGATTTATGCCAGTTCTCTTGCCGAGGATCTCGGCTTCAGGACCGGCGACCGGATTCTCGACTTCGACGGCTATGTTCCCGAGGATTTCCTGAATCTCCAGTCAGACCTGGCCAGGAGGAGCGTCGATGTGGCCACGGTGCTCAGGGACAATGACACCGTCCGCATCTACATGGACCGCAGCCGCATCGGGGAAATCATCAGCACCCCGATGGTGTTCGATCTCGCCCTCCC
>SFPH01000117.1 GCA_004552115.1 Bacteroidales bacterium | reverse complement strand
TATTACGACCAACTGTGATGAGAAACTCTATCAAATATACAGCCGCCGCCGTCATTGCGGCAATAATCGCCGGCGCCTGTGACTCCTCGGAGGCTCTCCAGCCGACGAAGGGGCAGTGCGCCACCATTGTGAATTCATCGGAAGATGCCATAAGCGGTGAGCTTGTCATCAAGTTCCGTCCGGAGCTGGGCGACCTTCTGGACAAGGCCGGCCTCACGACAAAGTCAGCGGCCGGAGAGCGCCGTTTCGGAAGGCTTGGAATCAATACCGTGGACGAGTTGATGGACATTATCGGAGGATATGAATTCGAGCGTGTCTTCCCTGTGGATCCGAGAACCGAGGAAACTGCGAGGAAGGAAGGCCTGCATCTGTGGTATATAGTCCGTTTTGATGAGAATACGGATGTGGTGGAGGCAGCCCGCAAACTGTCGGGACTTGGTGAACTGTCGAAGATTGAATACAGCAAAACGGTCCGCAAGATGTCGGATACGAGGCCTGTACCATTCTCGCCGTCAGGTGCTTCCACATCTGTTTTCAATGACCCGGGACTCCCTTATCCAGTGGGACTGTATCAATACAGGTTCGATCCCTGGTGAGGACCTTCAGCATCTTGTGGCCGGTGATGATATGAACTGCGCCGAGGCCTGGAAGAAGTGCACTGGCGACCCTTCGGTGATTGTTGCCGTGATGGATGAGGGTGTGATGTGGTCGCATCCTGATCTTGAAGCCAATATGTGGAAGAATGAGAATGAAATACTCAGGTCCACCGAGGACAATGACGGAAACGGATTCGCCGGAGATGTTTATGGATTCAATTTTGTGGACAATACAGGTGTCATCTCCTGGTCCAATGTTGCGGATACAGGTCACGGAACCCACGTTGCGGGCACAATTTCCGCTGTCAATAACAACGGTACCGGAATCTGCGGAATTGCAGGCGGGACCGGAAACGGGGACGGAGTGAAGATTATGTCACTCCAGATTTTCGCAGGCGACAGGGGCTGCACCATTGCCAATGAGGTCCGCGCAGTCAAGTATGCCGCTGACAACGGTGCCGTCGTTCTCCAATGCAGCTGGGGATACAATTCCGCCCTGGCAGACCCGCTCTACTACTCCCGCGGATTTGCCTCCGATGAGGAATACGAGGAATATTCCCCGCTTGAGAAAGAGGCATTCGACTATTTCATCCATCACGCAGGTGACAGGAACGGAGTCATTGACGGAGGCGTGGTGGTATTCGCTGCCGGAAATGAATATGCAGCTATGGCATCTTATCCGGGTGCGTACAAGGATTATATCTGTGTTTCCTCCCTTGCAGGCGACTTCACTCCTTCCACTTATTCCAATTATGGACCGGGCGTGAACATCGCAGCTCCGGGGGGAGACACTGACTATCATTGCTCCGAGAAGGGAGGCATCCTTTCGACATTGACTCCTGTTGCCAGCAACGGCCTGATGTACGGATATATGGAAGGCACCTCAATGGCCTGCCCTCACGTCTCGGGCCTCGTCGCCCTTGGCATATCATACGCCACAAAGCTCCGAAAGCATTATGACTCAAGGGAGTTCATGAACCTTGTGCTGAACTCTACCAGGGAGCTTGACAGCCGTCTCACCGGGACAAAACTCTATCATTTCAACTGGGGCAATGTCGGCGACATATGTCCTACCCTCGTGGATCTCGGCAAGAGCTACAGGTACAATATGGGTACCGGTTCCGCCGATGCTCTTCTCCTCCTGAACAATATTGAGAACAGCGGCTCCGAGATTGTGCTGCCTAATGTTTATGTTGCGACCGGAGCAGAGCGCAAGGTCAATGCCGCCCTCTGTTTCGAGTCCGGTCCGTTCACTGCGGAGATAAGCGACTCTTCTGTTGCAAAGGCCACGGTATCAGGAGATTATGTTGTGGTTGAGGGCCTTTCCGAGGGCGTTGCCAAGCTTACTGTGAAGAACGCTTCCGGCAAGAGCCAGACATCTGTGGTGACAGTGAGGAACAATGCTTCCGAGGGAGGCTGGCTCTGATGAAGCTGCGGATCCTCATACTCTCTCTCTTCCTGGCCTTGTCAACTCAGGCGCAGGAAAGGAGGACTATCTTCATTCCGGAGAGAGTATTGGATTCACTGAATGCACCGGTCATCCCGAAGGACCTTGTCTTCGGCTCCGTCAATGCCGATCTTGGCAGTGTCGGGGAGCGGGATGGGGTGAAGACGGTTTGTTTCACGGCTGTCAACCGTTCCGGCAGGACATTGGAGATCAAGAGGCTGAACACCTCCTGCGGCTGCCTCACGGCCAGGGCTGACAAACTCGTCATCGGTCCCGGTGAGAAAGTGAGCATTACCGCCGGCTACCATCCGGACCATCGTCAAGGCCCTTTCGAACAGAGGATTTTCGTCTATGGGGATACTCTTCTGGCCAGGCTTGAAGTCAGAGGAACAGTTATTCCTGAAGGAGGAGTTCCGGGCTATCCCGTCGCAATGGGGGCGCTTCGCCTTTCTCGGAGGAAACTGAGCTTCGGACAGGCCTCTGAGGAAAGGATAGCCGTTTCGAACACGGGGTCCGATGCATTGACATTGAAAGCTCTCAGCCATTTCCTTCCGGATTGGCTCTCATTCAGGACAGAGCCATCTGTCATCGAGCCTTCCGGGACTGGCGACATTGTCATCAGGGTTGACCGGGCGAGACTTCCGTCCGGAACAGGACCTCTCAGGGCCAATGTCATCATCGAAGGGCTTCCCGGCAGACCGTCCGAGCGCAGCATTGAAGTGGAATTGATTAGATAAAATATTGACAATGAAAAAGATATTCGGATTTATATCCCTTATTTCCGCCATCCTGGCATTCCAGGCCTGCGAGGTGGACCATTCATACGAGTCGACAGACGACCCTGTCCTCTCATACTATCAGATTGCCGGTACCTGGAAGCTTTCGGAGTGGAAGGGTGCGAACATAGGGGATGACGGCAGATTCTTCTACATGACATTGGTGAGCAAGGATGCAGAGTTCACCATCTGGCACAACCTCGACTCGGCCAGGCCGATAAGCCTTACGGGAACATTCACGATGGAATACGATGAAGATGAGGGCGTCAATGTCATCAGCGGCATCTATGACCACGAGTACGGACTCTGGGCCAATGACTACATCGTCACTCTAAAGGATGCCGATTCCATGGTCTGGACGTCGGTTTCGGACCCTGAGGACGTCTCCGTGTACATCAGGGCTGAATTGCCTGAAGATATCCAGGGCATCTGAGATTTGTTTGTATAACTTGAATAATTATGCTATATTCGTGGCATAATACTAATAACCCATTCTATGAGGCTGAAATTTACAAAAATCCTTTGCGCGGCTTTCATTGCCGCACTTGCAGGCTGCTCAGAAGCACCTGAGATTCACATTGTGCCGAATCCTGAATCCCTTGTCAAAGGCGAGGGCGTATTCAAGATTGCAGGCGCCTCAATCGTTGCCGGCGAGGAACTTGATGCTGAGAGCGCAGTTGTAGCCAACACCTTCGCCCAGCATCTCACCCTTGTTACCGGAAGAAAATCCGAAGTTGTTGCTTCTGCTGCCGGGAAGGCTGTCGAGTTCGCAATGAACCCTGAGCTTGCCGAGGAGGAGTACAAGCTTGATGTCACGAAGCAGGGCGTCCGCATTGAGGCCGCTTCCGCTGCCGGTTTCCGTTATGCAACACAGTCCATCGGACAGATGCTTCCGGCCGAGTATTTCGGCAAGGAGGCTGCTGCAGGAGCAAAGTGGATACTCCCTGTCGTGTCCATTCAGGACAAGCCGAGATTTGCATACAGAGGCATGCATCTGGATGTCGGCAGGCATATCTTCAGCGTTGACGAGGTGAAGAAGTACCTCGACGTGATGGCAGCCTACAAGCTTAACAGGTTCCACTGGCATCTTACAGAGGACCAGGGCTGGCGCATTGAAATCAAGAAATATCCTAAGCTTACAGAGATCGGTGCATACAGGGACGGCACCATGATTGACAAGCAGTGGGACAAGTGCGACGGACAGCGTTACGGCGGCTTCTACACTCAGGAAGAGGTCAAGGAAGTGGTTGCATATGCGGCTTCCCTCGGTATTACCGTTATTCCTGAGATCGACCTTCCTGGTCACATGGTTGCCGCTCTCGCTTCCTATCCTGAGCTTGGCTGCACCGGAGGTCCTTACCACGTGCGCCAGATCTGGGGCGTTGCCGACGAGGTTCTCTGCCCTGGCAAGGAGATTACATTCAAGTTCATCGAGGATGTCCTTGACGAGGTTATGGAGCTCTTCCCTTCAGAGTACATCCACATCGGTGGTGACGAGTGTCCTAAGAAGTGCTGGGCTGCATGTCCTGACTGCCAGAAGAGAATCAAGGCTCTCGGCCTCAAGTCCGACAAGAAGCATACTGCCGAGCAGTATCTCCAGAGTTATGTGACCGCACGTGTCCAGAAGTATCTCAATGACCACGGCCGCAAGATCATCGGCTGGGACGAGATCCTCGAGGGCGAGCTCGCAGAGGGTGCTACAGTGATGTCCTGGCGCGGTGCTGCAGGCGGAATCGAGGCTGCAAAGAAGGGCTTCGACGTGATCATGACCCCGAATACCTATATGTATTTCGACTATTATCAGTCAAAGCACACTGACATTGAACCGGTTGCCATCGGCGGCTATCTCCCTGTCGAGACAGTTTACCAGTGCAATCCTGTAGACGGTATTCCTGAGGAGGCTCAGAAGCATATTCTCGGTGTTCAGGCCAATCTCTGGACAGAGTACATTGCCACCGACGAGTATCTCGAGTATATGCTCCTTCCTCGTATGGCAGCATTGAGCGAGGTTCAGTGGTGCAGCCTTGAGAACAAGGATTACGACCGCTTCAAGGCTTCTCTCCAGCACGCATTCGACATCTA
>SFPH01000116.1 GCA_004552115.1 Bacteroidales bacterium | reverse complement strand
TTTCGATGCGTTCTCGTCTCCGGACCTTGTGACCTGGACAAAGCACGAGAATATCATCACCAGCAAGGAAATCTCCTGGCTGAGACAGGCCCTCTGGGCACCGTCGGTCGTGAAAAAGGACAGCCTCTACTACCTCTTCTTCGGGGCCAATGACGTTCATGAGGGCGAAATAGGAGGTATTGGCGTTGCCGTTGCCGACAACCCTGCCGGCCCGTTCAGGGACGCCTTGGGACATCCTCTGATCGGCAATATCGTCAACGGGGCCCAACCTATCGACCAGTTCGTTTACAATGACCCCCGGAGCGGGGACTGGTACATGTACTACGGTGGCTGGGGGCATTGCAACGTAGTCCGCCTCAATGAAAGCCTCACCGGCCTGATCCCTTTCGAGGACGGGACAATGTTCAGGGAAATAACCCCGGAGGACTATGTGGAAGGCCCCTTCATGCTGTATCGCAATGACAGATACTACTTCATGTGGAGCGAAGGAGGCTGGGGCGACGACTCCTACAGGGTAGCCTACGCGATTTCCGACAGCCCTTTCGGTCCTTTCGACAGACAGGACGTGATTCTGAAGTCTGACCCTGAAGTGGCCACGGGAGCCGGCCACCACAGCGTGATCCCGGGACCGGGCAAGGACGAGTGGTACATTGTATATCACCGTCATCCTCTCCCTGAAAAGGATGCCGACGGCAATCCGATTCCAGTCGAGGCCAATAACCGTGTAGTCTGCATTGACAGACTCGAATTCGCGGCTGACGGCACCATTCTCCCGGTCAAGATGACGTTTGAAGGCGTGGCGGCACGGCCTATGCTTTAGATGATTCGTCAGTTGCACTAAGCCATGCAGCCCTGCGATTACGCACGAAGTCCCGTGCAGATCTCCGAACAAAGTCTCACGCAAAGCCACGCACGGAATTCTGCGCAAAGTCTCACCCGAGGTCTTGCACGCAATCCCGCCCAAAGCCCCGCGCAGATCCCTGCGCAAAGCCACACCCAAATTTTCGTGCAAAACACCGGGCAGGGGAGGTAGTGTCACAGGTACTTGTAGGCATGGTATCGCGTGCCGGTGGCCTCAATTTGGCGGCACCGGGCCGTCGGGGTATGGCTACGCATGGCTGTAGTGGCATATTGACTGGCCGGTGATTTGCCCGAAGTCCCGCACGAAGTCCCGCACGAAGTCCCGCACGAAGCCCCGCATAAAGCCCCGCATAAAGCCCCGCATAAAGCTCCGCCCGAAGTCATGCCCGAAGCCCCGCCCGAAGTCATGCATGCAGATCCTTGCGCAGATTCCCGCACAAAGTCACGCTTGAAGTCCCGCATAAAGTCCCGCACGAAATCCTGCGCAAAGTCTCACGCACCTTCCTGCGCAAAGCCCCGCACAGAGAGGCTGTTTTATCCATTCTAAGGAAAACTGGACATTGCGCAGCGCAGACCAGTTAGTCCTTTATCATTTTCGGCCTTGCCAACGGAACAAATTCATGCAATGCAGGAGCAGACATTTGCTGTCCTTGAAACTTTGTCACTTTATCCATTGACAAGAAATCTGAAACTGAATATGGAAGGCCGGCCAACTGCTTTATTCTCCGGTAAATTATCCAGCGGCTCTGGATATTGTAATATGGAATGTTGTTGTTCATGCAGCTGTTCTCTTCGGAACGCCAAACCCCATATTGGTATTGACTACCGCCCTTATACGCCCCGACTTCCGGATAATCGGGCAAGCCGACAAAGTCCTTCCACAGTATCCCTGACAAATCCGAGGTAAAGGCAAGGTTCAACTGGAAACCGAATGCCGTCCCCTCTCCAGCATTGGATCCGACTTCGGTTATTCGCAATATTTGTATAAATAATTCTTTCTTTGGCGACAATGCTCATAGAAATATCACAATAAGTTTGTACATTTACGCCAGTTGCCACTAGAGGCGATTGATATGATTATGTTGGACAGTGACAAATTCAGGGCAGAGATCTCTGCCGACCTTGGACTTGACAGGCCTCGCATCAAAGGTCAGACCGTTCCCGTCAATAACTGCTGGCATTTCTACACCGCAGGAGAATCCGTGGATGCGATGTTCTATGACAATGACGATTTCCGGAACGGGATGAACAGGGTGTATTCCACTGCATTGAAATACGACATTCTGATTCTGGCATTCGTGCTTATGGACACGCACGTCCACTTCATTCTGTATGGCGGATTCCCTCAATGCAATGCCTTCCTGCACGAGTTTGTAAGGCGGACATCTCAGTATATCGCCAAGAAATACTCCGTGAAGAATAAACTTGGCAATGTGGAAATCAGTCACCAGACTATTGATGATGACAGGTATCTTCTGACGGCAATCTGTTACACTCTCAAAAATCCAGTCGCCGCCGGTCTCAAGTACAATGCATTGGACTATCCCTGGTCGAGCGGTCCGCTTTATTTCAGGACCTCCGGTACCTGGGCATCTCCAATATGGATGTCCGGAATGGACGAGGTGCTTGAAAGCAGTTATCTGAAACGGAAACTGGTACATACAAAAGCCCGTTTTGAGAAAAGCCTTCCGATTGTCTGCGGAATCGTTTTTCCTGGGGAATATGTGTCGGTGAAGATTGTGGAGCAGTTGTTCGGCAGCCATAGGAGTTTCCACTATTTCATGTGCGTTACCAAAGACTCCGACATAGACAATCGTGGGGGTTCCGTGACTAGATTGAGTATTCCGATACAGGAAATGAGGGAGTACCGGGATGCGCTTTGCCGTGATCTGTTCGGCGACGTGGGTCTGCGGCGTCTGGATACTACCCGGAGAATGAGATTGGCCAGGACATTGAAAAGCCGTTACAACAGTTCCACTAAGCAGATTGCCCGGCTCTGCGGTCTGGCGTACGAGGAAATCAAGGATCTCATGTGATATTTGACATACCCGGGCATCGATGCTGTTCCGGGATCGTGTTGTGTGCGGTCCGGGATTTTGCGCACGATAATGCGTTACGGGGGAGCCTGTCCAAAAAGAACGACATCTGCCCCCCAGAGCATTGTAGAACGCCCTACGTGTGAAGGAATACCGACTTTTCGAACAGTATGGGCGCAATTTGTCGCATCATGCGAAATGTGACTTCGTGCGAGACAGGGCAATGTTATCGTGCCAGCCCGGTGTCCGCGCAAAACGGCGTGACGGGAAAGAGTGGAGTTGTTTACAAACTTCCTATGGACTTCGTGCAAATCACCTGACAGCCCCCATACCGTCACAGATACTTGTGAGCAGGGGTCCACGTGCAGGTGGCCTCATTTCGGCGGCACCTGACAGCCGGGGTACCGCTACGCATAGCTGTAGTGGCATATCGACTGTCAGGTGATTTGCACGAAACCCTGCACGGATCTCCGCACAAAGTCTCATGCGCAATTCTGCACAAAATTCTGCGCAAGTTCTCACGCGAAGTCCCGCACGCAGCCACTCACGAACTCCCGCGCACCTTCCCCGCGCGAAGTCCCTGAAATAGCCCTCCCCATCTGAAAACTAGGCATCCTGGAGTGCAATCGGCCTTCTGCAATGCTCTGGAAGGAGTTGAATTGGTAGATGGGGTACTTATCGGACAGGCTCCCCTGGAATGACGACCTTTTTCGGATAGTCGTGGCGGTTATTTCATAAAGCTGCTAAGCGACAAGTTCGGCCAATCTCACCTGCAGACCCGCTGAAAAAGGCTGGCCATCCGGGCGGTAAGATTCCTGCGCGAAAAACGGGCGATGATATCCGCATTGTCCGGCTGCGCAGGATTTTCGCTCTCGTCGGAGAACGACCTCCAGCAATGGGCGATGTAGGTGCGGACGGATTCCTCGTCATCCCAGTCGAAGACAACGCCGGAGCGGGTCTCGTTGATTATCCGGGCCATGGCGCCGTCGGTCTGGCCGATTCCCAGAATCGGGACCATCGAGGCCAGGTATTCGAACAGCTTGCCGGGCAGAGTGGCACGGTATTCAGGCTCCTTGCGGAGAGGGAGAATCAGAAGGGAGGCGTTCTTTTGCTCGCGGACGGCATTGTTGTGGCTCTGATAGCCAAGGTCAATGAGGTTGTCCTCCAGGCCTGCGGCACGGATAGAGGCAATGATTTCCGGGTCGGTCTTGCCGGCCAGGCGGATCCGCAGCATCTTCCGGAACTCCGGGTCGGAGGCGCATTTCTCAGACAGGACCTTCCAGATCACATCGGGATTGCCGTCGGCGGCCAGCTCCACAGGCGTGTCGGTCATTGCCTTGAACTCGTCCTGGACAAGCGGGGAGACAGCCACCACCACATCCGCATTGTCAAGCACCTTCTTCTCCAGAAGCCGGTGTTTGCGCCCAGCCCAGGCGGATAGGCATAAATGCTTGAAATAGAACATCTTGGTCCAGGGGTCACGGAAATCCGCAATCCATGGAATCCCGGTAGCCGCAGCCACCTTCATCGCTATGAGATGCATCGAATGGGGCGGCCCTGTACTGACAATGACATCCACCGGATTCTCCTCCAGATACTTCTTCAGGAAGCGCACCGACGGCCTCACCCAGGTCACCCTCGGGTCCGGGATGAACAGATTGCCCCGGAGCATGAGCATCAGCTTCTGCTTGAAAGTCCTCTCCCGGTTGTTGATGGGATTCACCTCCTTCACGCTGCCGTCCCTGCGGCCCATAAGCCGGCGGTAAAGCGAGTAGAATTCGGTAATCGGCCTCTTGACGACGATTGCCTCAGGGGGAATGTCCCCCTCCAGGCTTCTGTCCACGGAAGTCATTTCCGGGTTCTCCGGAGTGTAGATGACTGGCTGCCAGCCGTATTGAGGAAGGTATTTCGCGAATTTCACCCACCTCTGCACGCCGGACCCTCCGGTCGGAGGCCAGTAATATGTGATGACCAGAACTTTTTTCATATCAATGTCCCAAAAGTAACAATAAAAATCGTAAATTTGTCAGGATGCGGGGGAATATTTCCCGCGGTTCCTATCATTATGGCGAAGAAACAAGCGGAGGACACTCCTCTACTGAAGCAATATTTCAATGTGAAGGCCCAGAACCCTGAGGCCATCCTTCTCTACAGGGTCGGGGACTTCTACGAGACCTATTCGGACGATGCCGTACTGGCCAGCAAGGTCCTCGGTATCGTCCTCACGAAGCGTTCCAACGGGGACAAGGGACACGTGGCCATGGCCGGTTTCCCGCATCACGCCATCGAACTGTACCTCACCAAGCTCATCAGGGCCGGGTACAAGGTTGCAGTCTGCGACCAGCTCGAGGACCCGAAGCTCACCAGGACACTTGTCAAGAGGGGAGTCACCGAACTCGTGACCCCGGGCCTGGCATTCGGCGAGCAGATGCTGGAGCAGAAGGAGCACAACTACCTTGCAGGCCTTGCATTTTCCAAGAACGAATGCGGAGCCGCCTTTCTGGATGCCTCCACCGGCACATTCGAGGTGGCCCAGGGCAGCCCGGAGTTCATCGGGACCCTCATTTCATCTCTCTCGCCGAAGGAACTCGTCGTCGAGCGCGGCGAAGAAAAGCGGGTCAGGGAACTCTTCGGGGACAAGGCCTACATATCCACCATCGAGGAGTGGGCCTTCGTGCACGATTCCGCTGCGGAGAGGCTCAAGAAGCAGCTCAAGGTGGATTCCCTGAAGGGCTATGGCATCGAGCGCTATCCTCTCGGAATATGCTCTGCTGGCGCCCTTACAGTGTATCTCGAGCAGACCCACCACGCAGGTCTGGCCAACATCTGCTCCATCTCCAGAATCGACTGCGGCAGCTTCGTCTGGATGGACCGCTTCACAGTCCGCAACCTCGAGGTGTTCAGCGCCTCGGCAGGCGGGGAAGGGGTCTCGCTGGTGGATGTCATTGACAAATGCTCCTCTCCGATGGGCTCCAGGCTTCTGCGGACCTGGCTCGCCATGCCGTCACTGGACATTGACGAGATCCG
>SFPH01000115.1 GCA_004552115.1 Bacteroidales bacterium | reverse complement strand
GTGAAGCAGATTGCCCTGTGCGTCGAGGCAGGCAATCTTGCAACCGTTCCGGAACCCGGGGTCGATGGCCATCGTCCTCTTCTGGCCCACAGGCGGGGCCAGAAGGAGCTGCTTGAGATTCTCGCCGAAGACATTGACCGACTCGACATCGGCCTTTGCCTTGAACTCGGCTATTATCTCATTGGATATTAGTTCCCCCGCCGGATAGCGCCGCTCCTGGCAGAAATCATAATAAATCTTGTTTCCGCATTTCTCCGGATCGGCATCTATCTTCACTGTCAGGAAGCCCTCATTCTCGCCCCTCAATATCGCAAGGAGGCGATGGGATGCAATTCTGGAAAGCGGCTCTGAATAATCGAAGTAGCCCTTGTACTTGAGAGCTTCGGGATTGTCCTTGGCATTCCTGGCGGCCTTGGAGACAATCCGCCTAGTCCTGAAGATGGAACGCAGCGTCTCCCTGACCGAGGCCGTCTCGCTGAGTCTTTCGGCAATGATGTCCCTTGCTCCCGCCAGGGCCGCTTCGACATCGGCCACCTTGTCATTGACATATTTCCTCGCCTCAGCCTCAAGATTCCTCACATTGACAGCATACATAAGCTCAGCCAGCGGCTCCAGGCCGGCCTCCTTTGCCACAACTGCCCTGGTACGCCTCTTCGGACGATAAGGCAGATAGAGGTCCTCGAGTTCGGAAGCATTGACACAATTCTCCACGGCAATCCTGAGTTCGGGCGTAAGACTTCCCTGCGAATCTATCGTGGAAAGTATGGAGGCCTTCCTCTTCTCCATCTCGGAGAAGACGTCTGTCCAATGTCTGACAGCGGCCACCTGCTCGTCGTCCAGCCCGCCGGTCTTTTCCTTGCGGTAACGGCTTATGAAAGGTACGGTGCAGCCCTCCTCGAAGAGGGCGGCGCAATTCTCTACCTGCCAGTCCTTGATTCCAAGTGTCCCGGCGATATGGGCAACGTAAATATGATTCATAACTAAGTCTTTCGTCCGTTCCGATCGGCGGAACGCGGTTATCAGTCTTGTGACAGCACCTTCAACTCATCCCTGTAAGCCGAGAAGATCTTGGACTTGGACACGAAGCCGATGTAGGTCCTGTCCTGCTTGACGACCGGGAGATTCCAGGCGTCGGTCTTCTCGAACTTCTTCATCACGCTGTCCATCTTCTCGTCCTCATAGACGTAGGCAGGCGATGATTTCATATAGTTGTAAACGTGCATCTTGTCATACATTTCATGCTGGAACATATCCCTCCTGACATCCTCAAGAGCCACATAGCCCTGGAAATGCCGCTTTGAATCCACTACCGGGAATATGTTTCTCCTGGACGTGGCGATTACCTGCACGAACTCTCCCAGAGTGGCATCGATACGGACTGTCTTGAAATTCGTCTCGATGAGATCGGAAATCTTGAGCAATGTCAGGACTGCCTGGTCGCTGTCGTGAGTCAGGAGTTCCCCGCTCTTGGCGATACGCTTGGTGTAGATTGAATATTTCTCCACGATGCGGATAGTGCCGAAGGATATTGTCGCAGTTATGATAAGCGGGATGAAAAGTTCATATCCGCCGGATATCTCGGCAATGAGGAAGATTGCGGTCATCGGAGCCTGCATCACTCCCGCCATAAGCCCGGCCATGCCCACGAGGACAAAGTTCTGCTCAGGCACAGTGAATGATGAGCCTGCGAGAATGAGGTTCGTCACCCTTGCGAGAAGGAAGCCTGCAATGGCACCGACGAAAAGCGTAGGTCCGAAAGTACCTCCGACTCCGCCTCCCGCATTGGTCAATGTCATGGAGAATACCTTGAGAATCAGGATCAATGCGAAGAAAACGGGCACAAGCCAGGGTGTCCTGAGCATGAATGCCAGAATGGTTTCCCCGTCGTAGGATACCGGCTGTCCGTTCAGGAGAGGACTGAGCGCATCATATCCCTCGCCGTAGAGCGGAGGGAACAGGAAGATCAGCAGACCGAGTCCTACTGCGCAGAGAGCCCATTTCGCAAACGGGTTCCTGAACTTGCCCAGCCTGTCCTCGAGGGACAATGTGGTCCGCAGGAAGTACAGCGAGACCGCACCGCAGAAGAATCCGAGCAGGATGTAGAACGGCACGTTCTTCAGGGTGAACGGGGTCAGGGTGCATTCGAACGGGAGGGAATCTCCGAGGAAGATGTAGGATACCATCGTCGCCGACACTGAGGACAGCAGCAGAGGCATCATCGAAGTCATTGATATATTGAAGAGAAGTATCTCCAATGTGAAGAGCACTCCGGCCAGAGGGGCCTTGAAGATACCTGCCACCGCAGCAGCCGCTCCGCAGCCGAGAAGAATGGTGATGTTCCTGTAGGACATTCCCATCCATCGGGCGAAATTGGAACCGATGGCCGCTCCGGTATATACGATCGGTGCCTCCGCTCCGACAGAGCCTCCGAATCCGATGGTCAGGGAACTGGTCACAATGGAGGACCACATGTTGTGCGGCTTGATCTTCGACTCGTTCTTCGAGACGGCCACGAGCACCTTAGTCACGCCGTGACCTATCTTGTCCTTGACGAAGTACCTGACTATGAGCAGGGAAAGCAGCATTCCCAATCCAGGATATACGAGGAGGAGATAGTTGTCGGCAGAGCCGCTGAACCAGAAGGTGAGCTGGTGGTGAATGGTCTCCACAAGGGTTTCGAGCAGCACAGCGGCCAGCCCGCTGCATATACCTACAGCAAGGGAAAGCACCAGGAGCTTGTGCTTTTCGGAAACATTGCGGAGATGATCCCGTAAAGATGCAAGCCTGCGTCTGATGATGGAGTGTATCTTCTTTGTGCCGTTCATTGCGGAGAAATGAAAAAAGGTCCCGGGGTACGGAGCCTCGGAACCTGATGCGTCTGTATGTCGCCGATGCCTCTATGCGTCCGAAGAATCATCATCCCCAGCTGAATACTGGGCGATGTTGTCATCCGGGAGGGTTGAACCGGTATCGTCCGGAGTACCCTCTCCATCTTCCCCGTCGCCTTCATCCGCCTCGTCAAGCCACTTCTTGATATCGTCGGCATCATCTGTCTTGACCTTGATCTTGACAAGATAGATTGCATCCGGAATTTCCACGGTCACCGCATAGAAACAGGAACCGTCCGGCTTGTCATACTTTATGAGGTCCGGAAAATAATCGTTGAATCCCTTTGGATATTTCTCTGCAAAAGCCGCCGCCAGTTCGCTTGACATATTCTCATAACTCACAACAGCTCGCTTCTTCTGATTGACTGCCATAACACAGAAATTTATCTATTATTGTTCTCGAATTTAGCCTTTTTCAATGTTCAGGTTTCGGGCTGCAATATTAGATATAGTTTTGGAATTGTGAAAGGGTTTGACGAAAAATTTTTCAACAATGTTGAAAAGATCCGGCCGGAGCAGCGATAAGTATTGGCTCCTGACCGGTACGCACCTGCGGTGCTATCCCTCCCACCGCTTTGCGGCGGGCCCCTCACCGTTCACGGAGCCACGGGCGGCTACGCCGTCCGGAGCCAATACTTACCGCTGCTTACGGAAGAAGAATGATTTCTGCAGCTGTTTTTTCTTCATGTCATGCTCGCAGAAGACCGGCTTCATGTCACGCGGGTCTAGCCCGGAATAGAACATAACGGAAGATGTGGTCATCGGAGTAGGCGTGAAATCCTGAACCTGGTCCATATAGAGACCTCTCAAGGAAGGATTCGAGGCCAGTCTCTCCATATCCTTCATCGTGCATCCGGGATGCGAGGAGATGAAATAAGGGACAAGCCCGGTCTTCCGGCCCTCCTCCCCGGTCAGTTTGTCAAACTCGACTCTCAGCCTGTCGAAGAGCCTGAATGACGGTTTGCCCATATATTTCAGTACCCTGTCCTCAGTATGTTCAGGAGCCACCTTCAGACGGCCGCAAGTGTGATTCAGCACCAGCTCGCGGAAATAAGGGCGGGACGAAGCATCTACAAATCCCTTCTCCGTGAGGAAGAGGTCATAACGTATGCCGCTGCCTATGTAGGCGTGACGTATCCCTTTGATAGACAAGACCCTGTCATAGAGCTTAAGCAGCCTCGAATGATCCCTGTCCATATTCGGGCAAGGTGCAGGATAGAGGCATGACTTGCGCCGGCAGACATTGCACAGCTCCTGGTTCTTCCCCCTCATCCCGTACATATTGGCGGTCGGGGCACCGAGGTCGGAAATATTCCCGGCGAAACCCGGCACATCAAGAAGCCCTCTGGCTTCCTTCACGATGGATGCCTCCGAACGGGACTGGATGAATTTGCCCTGATGGGCGGCGATTGTGCAGAAATTGCAGCCTCCGAAACAGCCCCTGTGAGTGGTGATGGAGTACTTTATCATATCGTAGGCCGGGATTCTCTTGCCCTTGTACCTCGGATGAGGAAGTTTTGTGAAAGGCAGATCCCAGTACGAATCCATCTCCTCCTGAGTCGCAGGCGGATAAGGCGGATTTACCTGGACATATCCGTCCCCGCAACCCTCGCGGATAATGTCCGGATGCATCATATTGGCCAATGTCTCGATATGATGGAAATTTTCGGCAAAGGCCCGCTTGTTCTTCAGGCATTCCTCGAATGAATGCAG
>SFPH01000114.1 GCA_004552115.1 Bacteroidales bacterium | reverse complement strand
GAGCGTGATTCCGGTGCTCTGCTTCGGTATCCATACCTTGTCCGGGTCGGTGGCGTCGATTGTGGTCATCAGCCGCTCGGTAGGCCTTGTAATCCCGAAAAGGGCTGTGAGGTAGTCCTCATTGAACACCTGCATCCTGAGATAGCCAGGTTTGTCGGAACGCTGGAACACTTCCACCTCCACTTCGGCATTCTTGTTGTCCGGTCTGTAGAGGGAACTGATGATGTCGTCACGCCAGCGCCCGATTCCCAGACTTTCCCATTCCGCACGGAGCACACTGAAGCTCAATCCTGTCTGTTTCTTTCCGTATATGGATATGTATGCCGGGTCCTCAACTTTCACGGAGCAGTTGTAGGTCTTGCCGATTTCAGCCCCTTCGAATCCGATGGTGATGGTGGACTCGTTCTCGCCGTCTTTGAAAATAACCGGCTCTACGGAAAATATGCCTCCATCATTGACTGAAATGACCACAGGTACAGTAATCCTGCCGTCCGTCCTGGTTCTGCGGATCTTGTAGCTGACTGCTGCCGGGTCCTCCGGGGTGAGTTCTACTGTGAGCGGATTGTCCTGGGTAGGGAAATAGACCCCGTAGGTATCCGGGGAGTCCTTCTCTCCTGCCGCGTACTCCTCATTCGTGGAGCAGGCTGAAAGGACAGCCAGGATGCACAGAACCGCAAATCCCTTGATTTTCATATATCCTTTTGTCATGATTTCCTTATGTTAATGCTTTTGCCTCTATTCCGTCCAAGGTTTGATGATGCCGGACGGGTCCGGGTTGTTCTTGCCGATGATGGCCTTGTTGTTCTGGACTTCGCCTCTGGAGATCACGAAGTTCCAGTATGGAGCGCGGCCGTCGGTATTGAGCCTGTATGATGTAGGTGAGTTGGTTCCGACATATCCACGCTTGGTGGACATATCCAGCCGCTTGAGGTCGAACATCACAATTCCCTCGCCCCAGAACTCGATACGCTTCTGGAGCATGAGCTCGTTGATGAATCCCTTGAGCGACGTCGCCTTCTTCCCGCAGTCATAGCTGCCGCCTGTAATCCTGTAGTTGTTCATGAATGAATTGAGCAGGCTGATTCCCTCATTCAGATTCTCGTGAGCCCTGGCCTCAGCCTCGATGAAGTACATCTCCTCGACCCTCATCATAGGATGGTCAGCAGCACCGCCGGTAGCGCTGATTTTGCATTCTCCTCCGGCAGGACGGAACTTTATGTTCACATAGTCGGCGAGGGAAGATGCGAAGTATGTCTTCGAATCCGTCCTGCAGCTCTTGTATTCGTATGAACTCCGGTCCGGGTCCAGCCAGGAATGTTTCCTGAAGTCGTTCCGGTCAATACTGTTGTACAGATTCTTGTTTATGCCGCGGCCTACTGAGAAACCGTATGCCGACCAGCTCTGTTCGGTGCTCATGTGCGCCGTGAAGCAGAAGAGGCTGGCCACGTTCTCGCTTGCGAGAGGCAGACCCCATATCCAGGAGTTGTTTGAGGAAGCATTGTTGAATCCGTTGACCGGATCTTCCCATTCAGCCTGGGTCAGAGGCGTGCATGAACTGCTGTTGATGGCCTTTCTGGCATACTCGGCAGCCTTTGCGTACAATTCCGGGTCCTCGTGGGCGGTGGCCCTGTCAATGTATGCCCTGGCCTTTAGCCCGTATATCAATGCTGTGCTGACGGCGTATCTGTTCGCAGGCACATAGTTGGCCAGAAGTTCCTCCGCCTTGTCCAGATCCGGGAAAATCACCTTGTCGAAAACATCGTCGGCCATTGCCCTCGGGTTATTCTTGGCCTGCTCCTCCGTGGACTCCTCTGTCACGATCGGCACGCTGAGCCCGACAATCCCGTCCCCGTCGGTATAATTGTTCTCCTTGAATTCGTAAAGACGGACCAGATCCAGATAGCTGTAGGCCCTGTAGGCGTATGCGAAGCCGAGATATTGGATGTCAGTCGCGGTAATGTCCGCAGAGTCCATTCTGGAAATCTTGCGGATGATGTCATTGCACATTGCAATCCATCTGTAGTATGTGTTCCAGGTCAGTACGCATACGGCATATTCCTGACCGAGGGCATCGTTGGTGCCCCATTGCTGGAACCAGTCATAACCGATGTTTCCGGTTACCACGAGGTCACCTGTCATGGATTCCGTGGCCAGATGGATGGCGGGGAGACCGAAGTCCCAGGCCTGACCGGAGGATGCGTATCCGGCGCTTCCCGGCTCCATCATTGCCGAAGGAATACCTTTTATCAATGTCTGCAATGTCACTTGGTCCTCGGTCGCAACCGTCACGGAATGCGTTTCCTGGATGCAGGCGGCAGACAATAATGCTGCTGCCGCTGATATTGCCAAATATTTCAATGTTCTATTGACCATGTCCTTCATTAGAATTGAATGTTGATTCCTCCTGAAATAGTTCTTACAGGCGAGTATGTAGCCTGACTGGTTGACCCTGAATATGAATGTCTCGGGTCGAATCCCCTCCTTCTGGAGCAATACCAGACATTCTCGCAGGCAAGGTAGATTCTGAGTTTGCTGAGCCGCAGTTTCTCAACAGCCTTCTGCGGGAGAGTGTACCCGAAATCCATATTCTGGAGGTTCAGGTAGCTGGCATCCGTAAGGAAGCGGTCAGAACTTGCATTCTGGTTCTGGTCCTCGTACTGGAGGCGCGGGATGTTGGAGTCCGGATTCTCGGCAGACCAGGCCTTGAGAATATCCTTGTGCCAGTTCATACCTGTGTTCTTGTTCGCCGGAGAGTACATTGCATCCGCATAGCCGGAGTCGTATGCCAGTCCGCCAATCTGCCATGTGAAGTTGACGGAGAAATCGAAGCCGAAGAATGAAATGGAGGTCCCGAAGCCGCCGTAGAGGTCAGGTATCGGATTGCCGCACAGGTACTTGGATGCTTTGGCATAGTCTGTCGTGGTGGTTCTTTCTGTCTTTCCGTCCTTCTCCTCGTCCATATACCACATAGACTTGCCTTCGTCGGATACACCGGCATACTTCGGGAGGTAGAAGGTGTATATAGGCAGGCCCTCTCCATAGAAAGTCGTGCCGCTGACATATCCCTCGTATCCTTCGACCACGGTGTTGCGCCTTTCCTCAGGCAGCATGGTGATCTTGTTCTTCATGTGGGTGGCGTTGAGGTTGATGTCCCATATGAGATTTTCCTTGCGTATCGGGGTGAAGTTGAGCTCGATTTCCACGCCGTTGTTCACCATGTCTCCTACATTGGCGTAATATGACGAGTATCCGATGGAAGGTGCCGCAGGGAAGAGGAAGAGCATATCGGTGGTCTTTCTCATGAAGTATTCGGCGCTTCCGGATATGGCTCCCTTGAGGAAGCCGAATTCCGCTCCGACATTGAAGTTGATGTTGGTCTCCCATGTGATGTCCTTGGAACCTTTCGAGAGGAAAGGCGTGGACACGTCGCCCTCCGAGTTGGTGATGGAGAAGGTGTCGGTATATCGGTAATCTCCTATATTGTCATTTCCCTGGGAGCCGACAGAGGCTTTCAGCTTGAGGTTGTCGAGCCATTCTCCGCTCTTCCTCATGAAGTCCTCCTTGCTGATGATCCAGGCTCCTCCCACTGACCAGAAGTTGCCCCAGCGGT
Source organism: Bacteroidales bacterium (assembly GCA_004552115.1). The sequence goes on along the minus strand of SFPH01000114.1, from coordinate 819 downwards.
TGTCAGGATGGAAGCGGGAGGATGCATCCCTTCTGTATGAGGCAGATGCGAAATACTTGTCATAGTAATCGTACATCACCCTGGTGAAGTATCCCTCGTTGTTGTACATTCCTGTGGACGAACTGGCGGCCATCTTGTCAATGATGGCTCCGGTGAGTTCATCATTGTCGATGGAGAACATTCCGCTTTTCGCGGCCGAGAGGGAGTAGGATTTTCTCTTGTAGTACTCGTGGCCGACCATCGCATTGATGTTGTGACGGCGGATTTGCCTGTTGTAGTTGAGTATCTGCTGGAGGTTGAGTTCAGTGGCTCGCCCGTGGCCCTTGTAAACTACGCCGTTCTCAGTGGCGAACTGGCCGAAGAACGGGTTGTACACTGTTGTGGACCGTGTCTCGTCGAGGGTGTATCCCGCATTCACCGTAAGCTTGAAGTCCTTCAGGAAGGTTATGTCCAGGTAGGCGGTTCCGTTGAAGGCATTGCCCTCGGAGTTGGACTTGTTCAGCCTTGAGTCGGAGAGGGCGTTGCTGTTGGGGAACAGGGAACGCTCCATTCCGGCATTGTCTCCGTTGCCGTAATCGTAGAGGGTGTGTCCCATATCATCCTTCATGATTCTTCCGCTGCCGTCTCTGAGATAGAGAGGGTAGATCGGGCCGATGGTGGAGGTGTATGCGAAAACATTGGCCGTGGAGTTGCTTGAGCCGCTGTCGTCAATCTGGTTGTAGTCGAAGTTGGCGTATGTGACGTTGGCTCCGATTTTTGCCCATTCGGCGGCCTTGTGGTCCACCTTGACGCGGGCCGTGTACCTTTCCATATCGGAGT
>SFPH01000113.1 GCA_004552115.1 Bacteroidales bacterium | reverse complement strand
TCGGAGAATTGCGATCTTTTCAAGCAGACAAAGAAATGGTGCCGGCCGAAGGTTGAGGGGACTGAACTGGAGTCCTGTGCGGACGGAATCTACAGGGTGAATCTCTCCTCGAAGATGAATGAGACTCTGTTTTCCGACTCGTTCAGGGAGGAATGTTTCATGCAGATGGTGGACTCTCTCAATACCTACTATGTAGCCACCACGAGGGCGAGAAAGGGAATGACAATCATTTCAAAGATGCCTGCGGACAGTTTCCTGAAATCCATTTCGGACAATGCCTCGGAATATCCGTCTGCCGTCTCCGACATGTCCCAGCTCCTCTATGCCTATGTGCGAAAGCCTTCCACCAATCCCGGCTTCCGGGAGATTGAGTGTGATGGCGGGCTGAGACTCAGGTTCGGGGATGAATATAAGTTCTCCTCCGAGGTCGTTGCGGATACCGGGGACATTTCCGGCTATCCTTCCTGGCCTCTGGACGGCAGGCTCGAGTTCAGCAGCGAGGCCGGGGATTTCTTCACCGGGGATGATGTTCCGGGCAGTTCCGGACGGCTCAAGGGCATTGTCCTGCACGATATCCTGTCCCGGGTAAGGGTGCCTTCTGACCTGGAGGCTGCCGTGAGGGAGAGTTTCAATGAGGGTTCCGTGTCAGAGGAGGACATGCCGGAAATCATAAGCCTGCTGTCTTCCCGCATTGAATCCGTGGCTGGAAGAAGGTGGTTCGCCGAAGACCTGGATGCGGAGCGCAACGAGGTGGACGTCATTGACAGCGACGGGGAAATCTACCGCCCGGACCGTGTGGTGACAGATGGCGGAACCGTGCAGATCATTGATTACAAGTTCGGAAGGCCATCGCCTGAATATGAGGACCAGGTGCGCAACTATGCCCGCATCTACAGGGAAATGGGCTATTCCGACGTGAAGGCCTCTCTCTGGTATGTCCGCCAGGGAAGAATTGTCGATGTGGAATGAATTTACTATATTTGCAATTTGCGAAATATAGATAGATATGGACGAAAACTACAACGAAGAAAATCCTATAATATTGGATTACAATACAGAGAGGGAGAAACTTGCAATGCCTGAATACGGCAGGAATGTCCTCAAGATGGTGGAGGATGTGAAGCGGATAGAGGACAGGGCCAAGCGTTCCGAGCAGGCCAGGGCAGTGGTGAGGGTGATGGAAATCCTCAATCCCCAGGTGCATTCAGCCGACAACTGGGAGCAGAAGCTCTGGGATCATCTCTACATCATGGCGGGCTATGATCTGGATGTGGACTCACCTTATCCGATGCCGTCTCCGGAGCAGAGAAAGAGCAGGCCGGAAATCATTCCTCTGAAGAAGAAACCTATCAAGGCGACCCACTACGGAAGGAATATCGAGAGCATCATAGATCTCATTGCCTCTGAGCCGGAAGGCGAGATGAAGACTGCGATGATACGCTCTCTCGCAATGTACATGAGGCAGCAGTACCTCATCTGGAACAAGGACAGCGTGGCCGACACGACTATTTTCAGCGATATCGAGAAACTCTCCGACTATCGCATCAAGGTGCCGGAGGGACTGACCCTGTCAAGGATTTCATCCGACTCCAATTTCTCCCGCCCGGGCATGACGATTGATTTCGCCACCGTAAGGAAGCAGGGAGGTCAGCAGAAGCGGATGTTCGGAAGAAAAGGCAATAAACGATAATTGTTTTTCAATGCTGGAGAAATTTTCAGAGAAGATGGAGGCCATCGACACCAGATGGCTGCCTTACCGCCGTTTTGCCGGGCTGGCTCTTTCAGTTTTCGTGCTGTTGACCCTGCTCGGCTGCGTATCCTATCTTTTCACCTGGACCCTGGACCAGAGCGTATTGCCTGGCCTGAGCATTTTCGACAGAAAGCTTGATGTGGTCAATCTCGGCGGAAAGATCGGACTCAAGATGGCTTATCTTCTCGTCAGCAGGTGGTTCGGCCTGGCCGCCTTTGCAGTCGTGTTCGCCATGAGCGTGCTGGCGTTGAGGCTTGTGTTCGGAAAGCGCCGCTTTTCCGTGCTCAGGGTAATCGTGCTGTCCGTCACCGGAGCCATGCTTCTCTCCTATATCCTTGCCTTCGTTTCCATCGCTTCAGGTATGGAAACCAGTTTCGGAGGAGGACTTGGCGGAGAGTGCGGAGCGCAGGTCGTACTCTGGCTCGAGAATCTTGTCAATGTGCCTGTGACATTCTGTATCCTTCTGTTCTTCAGCATATTGTGGCTGTATTTCTCCAGCCGCAGATTCTCCGAGTGGTTCAGGCGCGTGGGCGTTTCGGACGGAAAGGAGGAGCCTGCCCGGAAGAAATCCAGGAAGACATTCACCTGGACTGATGCCAAGACTGATTCCGGCGGTGAATCCGGCAATGATACGAATAATGATGAGTCTGCCTCTGAGGCTCCGGCCGTAGCCGAGACCCCTGTGGAGGCCACTGTGGAGGAGCCCGAACCGGTTGCCTCACAGCCGGTTGTCCCGCAGCCTGTTGTTCCGGCCGAAGTGAAGCCTGCCGTGAGCAATCTCCCTGTTACCCAGTCCGACAGCATAATTGTGGAGGCCGGCCCGGAACTCTCCACGGATGTGGTGGAGTCTCTGCCTCGGATTGATGTAAGGGCGGAGCTCGACAAATATGAATTCCCGTCCCTGGACATCCTGGGAGACCATTCCAAGGACATCCACAAGGTGTCGGAAAGCGAGCTCAACAGGAATAATCTGAAGATCAGGTCAACCCTGCAGACATACAAAATCGGAGTGGAGAATGTCGTGGCCGTGGTAGGCCCGACCGTGACCCTGTACAAGGTCTATCCGTCGGCGGGTGTGAAAATCGCCTCCATCTCCAACCTCTCCAAGGAACTTGCAATGGCATTGAACACCAGCAGGGGAGTCCGAATCGTGATGCTGCCTGATTCCGTGGGACTTGAGGTGCCGAACGATTATCCTTCGATGGTGCCTCTGAAGGCCCTGCTCAATGATGACGAGTTCCGCAATACCAAGGCTGACCTGCCGGTGGCCATCGGCGTGACCATCACCCAGAAGGTCAAGGTGTTCGACCTTGCCAATGCGCCGCATCTCCTGGTTGCGGGAGCTACCCAGCAGGGCAAGTCTGTGGGCCTGAACGTGCTCGTGGCCTCATTGCTCTATGCCAAGCATCCTTCTGAGCTGAAATTTGTCTTCGTTGACCCTAAGATGGTGGAATTCAATGCCTACAAGGATCTCCTCCATCATTATCTCGCAGTGCTTCCGACCGCATCCGACGAGAAGGAGGAGGCCGAAAACGCCATTGTCAAGAAGCCGGCCCAGGCGGATGACATTCTCAAGTCCCTCTGCATCGAGATGGACGAGAGATACGAGCTCCTGAGCAAGGCCTCCGTGAACAACATCAAGCTTTACAACGACAAATACCGCGACCGTCATCTCCTGCCTACCGAAGGACATAGATATCTGCCTTACATCGTCACGATTATCGACGAGTATGCCGACCTCACCATGGCCGGAGGGATGGGAGGCGAGGCCAAGAACCAGTCACGGAGCATCACCAATTCCATCATCAGGCTTGCCCAGAAGGGCCGTGCTGCGGGAATCCATCTGGTGCTGGCCACCCAGAGGCCGTCAGTGGACATCATCACCGGCGTGCTGAAGACCAACTTCCCTACCCGAATCTCGTTCAGGGTATCCCAGATGCAGGATTCCAGGACAATCCTTGATGCTCCGGGAGCCGAGAAGCTCATAGGAAAGGGAGATATGCTCTACTATGCGGGAGTGGATATGGAACGTATCCAGTGCGCCTTCATCAGCAATTCCGAAATCAACGATCTCAACAAGGCGATTGCCTCACAGACCGGTTACAAGAAGTGTTACAACACTCCATACTACCTTCCTGCTCCTGAAAAGGCCGACGGAGGCACGATGATTGATATGTCAGACCTGGATGAACGTTTCGAGGAGGCTGCAAGAATGGTTGTGACCACCCAGAAAGGCTCGACTTCCGATATCCAGAGGAAACTCGGCATGGGATATTCCAAGGCGGGCAGGGTAATGGACCAGCTGGAGGCTGCCGGTATAGTCGGCCCTCAGGAGGGCTCCAAGCCTAGACAGGTGCTCGTGCCGGATCTTGCCACCCTCGACACGATATTGAGCGCTTACAGGAAATGAAAAGGATTCTAACATTCGTCGCGTTGGTTTTTCTGCTTGGCTACAATGCTGATGCCCAGCAGGTTCTGCAGGATTTCTCAAAGGCCGTATCCTCGCATTGCGCCAATGTAAGCTACAGTTACAAGGCGGTTTCAGGTGCTACTGTTACAGGTTCCGGCACCCTGAAACTTCAGGGCGACTCCTTCTTCATGAACGGGGACGGGCTGGAGATCTGGTGCGACGGGAAGACCAGGTGGACGCTGGACCGCGCCGCCGGGGAGATGGTGGTTGAGGCT
>SFPH01000112.1 GCA_004552115.1 Bacteroidales bacterium | reverse complement strand
GGAATAGTCCACATCCTCGCAGGCATTCGGGGCAACGAGGCCGCTCAGCCTCACTCCGAGACCTATGAATCCGATCTTGTGACCCCCTGCTTCGATGATGGCCGACTCCTTGACCTCGTTTGACAATACGGTCCTGCTGAAGTCGTAATTGCTGCTTACCGTTGTGACCTCATTGAGGGACAACATATGCTTCAGGCCCGGAATCTTCTTGTCGAATTCGTGATTGCCGATAGTCCGGACATCATAGCCGATTTCCTTCTGGCCACGTCGCCTCCGAGGCAGGTGAAATAGTAGGTGCCCTGCACGAAATCCCCGGCATCTGCCACAATCACGGCCTTCTCAGCCGCCCTGACACTGTCAACCAATACCTTGATTCTGGCAACACCGCCCTTGTCCGGATTGTACGTGGCGTCTTTCCCGATCGGCTCGATCTGGCTGTGAAGGTCATTGGTGAAGAGAATGACGACATCGTTCCCGGCGCCGGCTTCCCCGTCTGGTTTTTCGTCACCAGTCTCTTTGTTATCGTCCACATTGCCGGGATTCTCGGGTTCTGTAGCCCGCTCTCCGTGATGACACGATATGGAGCCGGCCATAAGGCTGGCGCATAGGATAATGATGAGTATACGTTTCATCGGTTTTTGCATTTGATTGAATAGTGGCCCGTGGCCTTCTGACGGCCCGGAATGGAAAGAGGGTGACTCCTCAGCCACCCTCAATATCCCATATCAGTGAACTACTTGCTCTGTGCAATAGCTGCCTGCGCAGCTGCCAGACGTGCGATCGGCACGCGGAACGGTGAGCAGGATACGTAGTCGATGCCGATTCTGTTGAAGAACTTGATTGAATCAGGATCGCCACCGTGCTCTCCGCAGACGCCGCACTTGAGCTCAGGCCTCTTGGACCTTCCGGACTGGATACCGTACTCGACGAGCTTGCCGACACCCTTGGTGTCGATGGTCTTGAACGGATCTGCATCCAGGAGCTTGTTGCCGAGATATTCGCCCATGAAGGTACCCACGTCGTCGCGTGAGAAGCCGAATGTCATCTGGGTGAGGTCGTTGGTACCGAATGAGAAGAACTCTGCGGTCCTTGCCATCCTGTCGCCGGTGAGGGCGGCACGAGGAATCTCGATCATTGTACCGAACTGATAGTCAATGCTGGTGCTGAACTTGCCCTCTACCTCTGCCTTTACCCTGTCGCAGATAGCCTTCTGGAAGCTGAGCTCGCGGGCTGAGATGGTCACAGGAATCATGATCTCCGGCATCGGGTTGAGACCTTCTGCCTGAAGCTCGGCTGTCGCTGTGAAGATGGCCCTGTACTCTACCTCTGCGATGAGAGGGAAGGAAACGTGGAGACGGACTCCTCTGTGACCCATCATAGGGTTAACCTCGTGGAGGGACTCGCCGCGCTTCTCGATTTCCTCAGGGGTTACGCCGAGCTCCTTGGCGAGTTCAGCCTTCTTCTCGTCTGTATGAGGAACGAACTCGTGGAGAGGCGGGTCGAGGAGACGGAATACTACCGGCTTGCCGTCCATGATCTTGAGGGTGCTCTTCACGGATGCCTTGATGAATGGCTCAAGCTCTGTGAGGGCTGCCTTTCTCTCCTCGTCGGTGTCGCAGAGAATCATCTTGCGGAGCTTTGCGAGAGGAGTCTCGGAATTCTTTCCGTAGAACATGTGCTCGAGACGGAAGAGACCGATGCCTTCCGCACCGAATGAAACAGCCTTGGCTGCATCCTCAGGAGTATCTGCATTGGTCCTGATTCCGAGCTTGCGGAACTTGTCGGCGAGGGCCATGAACTTTACGAAGAGAGGATTCTCGGAAGCGTCCATTGTCTCGATCTTTGCGTTGTATACGAGACCCTTGGCGCCGTTGAGGCTGAACCAGTCGCCTTCCTTGAACTCGGTATCAGTACCGGCGAAGGTAACCTTCTTGCCTGCAAGGTCGATCTTCATTGCGTCGCAGCCTACGATGCAGCACTTGCCCCATCCGCGGGCTACGAGAGCGGCGTGTGAGGTCATGCCGCCACGTACTGTGAGAATACCTGATGCTGCCCTCATGCCCTCAATGTCCTCAGGGGAGGTCTCCTCGCGGACGAGGATTACCTTGCGGCCCTCAGCGGCTGCAGCTACTGCGTCCTCCGGAGTGAATACGAGAGTACCGACTGCTCCGCCCGGAGATGCAGGAAGACCCTGTGCGATCGCTGTGCACTTCTTCTCTGATGCAGAGTCGAGAATAGGGTGGAGAATCTCGTCGAGCTGTGCAGGAGAAACTCTCATCACGGCTGTCTTCTCGTCGATCATGCCCTCTGCGAGCATGTCGGTTGCCATCTGGAGAGCTGCAAGACCTGTTCTCTTGCCGATACGGCACTGGAGCATCCAGAGCTTGCCTTCCTGAATGGTGAACTCGATGTCCTGCATGTCGTGGAAGTGGTTCTCGAGATGAGTGCGGATTTCGTCGAGCTCCCTGTAAACCTCAGGCATTGCGGTCTCGAGTGACTGGAGGTCCTTGTTCTTCTCGGACTTGGTAGCCTCGTTGAGAGGGTTAGGAGTACGGATTCCGGCAACCACATCCTCGCCCTGGGCGTTGATGAGCCACTCGCCGTAGAACTTGTTGTCACCGTTTGCAGGGTTGCGGGAGAATGCCACACCTGTTGCCGAGGTGTCACCCATATTTCCGAATACCATGGACTGGACATTGACAGCTGTTCCCCAGTCATCAGGAATTTTCTCGATCTTTCTGTATGTGATGGCGCGCTTTCCGTTCCAGGACTTGAATACGCCACCGATGGAGCCCCAGAGCTGAGCCTCTGCAGTGTCAGGGAAATCTACTCCGAGAACTTCCTTTACCTTGGCCTTGAAGAGCTCGCAAAGGTCTTTGAGCTCGTCTGCGGTAATGTCGGTGTCGGCCTTGTAGCCCTTCTTCTCCTTGAGCTCGGTCATCATCCTGTCAAGCTGCTGACGGATGCCCTGGCCGTCTTCAGGCTCGATTCCCTCGGCCTTCTCCATGACGACGTCGGAGTACATCATGATGAGACGGCGGTATGCATCGTAAACGAAGCGCGGATTGCCGGTCTTCTTGATCATTCCCGGAAGAGTAGCCGAGCAGAGTCCGATGTTGAGGATGGTGTCCATCATTCCCGGCATGGAACTTCTCGCGCCGGAACGGCAGCTGACGAGAAGAGGGTCGGAAGGATCTCCGAATTTCTTGCCCATGATCTTCTCAGTGGCTGCGAGGGCCTCTGCAACTTCCTGTTTGAGCTCGTCAGTGTAGCCACCGCCGAGAGCATAGTACTCGGCACAGCATTCTGTGGTAATGGTGAATCCTGCAGGAACAGGCATTCCGAGAAGGTTCATCTCAGCGAGATTTGCGCCCTTTCCTCCGAGGAGTTCACGCATGGCACCGTTGCCTTCAGCAGTCTTGCCTCCGAAACGGTACACTCTTTTCTTATTTTCCAGCATATTTTTTTGTTTAAGTTGATATATTTCTGACTATTGGTCCGCAAATTTAATCATTTTGACAGATAATTAAAACTTCCGGGGCAACAACGTGACATTTTTTTTGAACTTTCCTGCTGCCTAAAGTTCTGAAATACAATATTTTGCCATTGAGTATGAGGCTGGAATGCCTTGCTCCCGGCAGTAAATTCTGCTTATAAATCTTTATGTATTAATGAATTATGCTTTCAAAATCAAAGAAATAGCAATTATTTTTGAATAAAGTTATATATTTGCATCCCAAGAACCTTAACAGAAATTGTATTTGGATGAAAAGAACAATTTTTCGGTTCCTGACAAGCGTCGGAATGGCAGTGTCCGTCTTCATTGCTGCGGGATGCAATGAAGAAGTCAGGAATCCTGATTCTCCGGAATTCTCCGGAATCCAGTTCTCGGTCGCTTCGGAGTCTGAAACTTCGGATGGGGCGAGGATAGTTATCACCCATGACGGCAATGACAGGGCCACCTATTACGGTTTTGCGACCACGGATGTGGGCGCGGATGTCAATTCCCTCGTCAACAGGGAAGCGAGGCGTCTTGCCGGGAGCGGGGCCGAGATCAAGTCTCAGCTGAAGCAGGGGGCCAAGCGCGTGCTGACTCTTACCGGTCTGTCCTCCGGAACCGAGTACAGATATATAGTGTTCGGCCTGAATGAAGACGGGACTTTGTACGGCAATCCCGGCTCCTGCAGATTCTCTACGGTAAAGGGTGTCCCTAAACTCTCTCTCAGCCTTGTGGTGGAGCCTACCGACAGGAGCGCTCTTGTCAAGGTCACCACGACGGGTGACAGTTCGGACAAGTGGTATATCTTCCTGACGAAGGATTTGGATACGCCGACCGGAACTCTTTGCCAATCGATAGTTTCCTCTGTGGTGGACATCGATTCAAAACTGCAGAGCGGCAATCTTACCAAGGAGTTCACCGGCCTTACCCATTACACAAGGTACCGCGCCGTGGTTATGAATGTCAGGAACGGAGCCGTCTTCGGCGACCCGGCCGAGATCGTATTCAAGACAGCCATGCGCCCTGTCGATCCGATGCTGAACCCGGACTGGAATATTGTGTGCGAGGGAGAAGGAGAGATCACAAGCGGGGAGACCACCAGCAGGTACCGTCATCAAAGGAGAGCATGAAGTATTATGACGGTCAGTTCGACCAGTTCCTCATCGACGCCGCAGCCTATATGACAGCCTACATCGGGCAGTACAATGAGGCTTACGGGACGAACTACACCTGGGCTGACATTGCCTACAGGTCATCCGTCCGGGAAGGATACAACCTCCGGGCAACGGGGCTTTACAATGCGTACGCCATCGGTGTGGAGGTCAGCGGAGCGCCTTCCGGCAAGTATGCCGTGTCCCCTGACTTCGAGGTGACTCTTCCGGAGATGACGGAGGAGTACAAGGCCTGGCTCGGGGACTGGACCGTTGGTGACAGCAAGCTCAGGTACAATATCACCATAGAGGATGACCGCGAGGAAGGTGACAATCTCTACAAAGTCTATGGCTGGGAGGGAATCTCGGACTTCGACAAATTCCCTGCATTGGCCGAGCTCGATCCGGAAACCGGCAACCTCAGGTTCATAGCCTGCGACCTGGGCGAGGTGAACGTGCGCAATGAACAGAATGTCAGCGTGTCCTGCGTCCTGGGATTCTATGGAATGTCCGGCGTTGACGTTCTGATGTCGGGAGCGGACAATTCATACGGAATCGCAGTTGCGGCTATGTCCGGTGCGGGCAATGCCACAGTAACGGGCAGAACCCTTGAAATCCAGGGCCAGTCCATTTCAATAACATCTATGGGCTACTTTGCACAGGCACTGGACAAGTCCCAGCTGTTCTCGTTCTCTTCTTCCTATCCGGCATTGCCGTTCACGATGGCGAAGAAGTCCGGGACAACGGCCGCAAGCCCGAGGATGTTCATTATGCCGGCATCATCCGGCAATTTCGGAAACACTAACAGATAGGAATGATGAAGAAGATTATATTTTCGCTGATATTGCTGCTTCCTCTCATCCAGCTGCAGGCTCTTGCCCAGACAGTAAAGGGCAGGATCACCGATGCCGGGACGGGGGAGGGCATTCCGTTCGCTTCCGTTATGGTCAAGGGCACGATGAATGGCGTATCCTCTGATGCGGACGGTAATTATGAAATCTCCGCCTCGCAGGGTTCGACATTGGTTTTCAGTTCAATAGGCTATCTCAGCCAGGAGGCGGCGGTTGGCCGCGATAATGTTCTCAATGCCGCCCTCGAGCCGGATTCGGAGAGTATTGACGAGACAAT
>SFPH01000003.1 GCA_004552115.1 Bacteroidales bacterium | reverse complement strand
AATATCCATCTTAACTAAATCACTAACTTTATAATCAGATAATTCATAGTCTAATGAAGCATAACCTTTAGTGTAACTTTTTAGTTTATCAAAGAAATCATAAACTATTTCTGCTAGAGGTAGTTCATAGATAATATTAACCCTTTTTGGATCAATAAATTCAGTTGTTATATATATACCTCTTCTATCTTCACATAGGTTCATGATTGCTCCAATATAGTCACTAGGAACAAAGATACTTGCTTTAACATAAGGCTCCTTAATTAAGCTTATTTTAGTTTTATCTGGCATGTTACATGGATTATCTACCATAACTGTTTCACCACTTGTTAGAATCACTTCATATATAACTGAAGGACTAGTTGCAATGATATCAATGTTAAATTCTCTTTCTGAGAGGGATATTGTCTGACACAAAAAGAAAATTGGAAATGAAACACATGATGCCGAAGCTTCTTGTAGAAGGGAATGAGGAAAGCTCTATTCCTTCTCCGTTGCCGGTGCTGAATGATGATTCAGGATCATATCCAGGGATATGGCTGTAAATCATCCAGAGGTTTCTTCCCCAGAGGCTTATCCTGATGTCGGAGAAAGGAGTCTTGTCCAGAATCCTGCGAGGCATATTGTAACCTACGGTCAGTTCCCTGAGCCTCAGGTTGGTTCCGTCATATACATATTCCTCGCCCGCCTTCGCGATGCGTGAGAAGTACTCCTGCGGGTTGACTGCCAATGTGTTGACTTCGCCGTCAGGATTGATGCCCTCGGCTACGATTCCGCCATTCCCGGCATACCATTCCTCACGTCCGCGGAGGGAAGCCCTGGATGTACCGTAGTTGTCTCCGCGGGAGAGAGAACCCATGTAGATGTCACCTCCCTTGCGGAAGTCAAGCTGGAATGAGAGGATGAAGTCCTTGACTCTGAAACTGTGAACCATGCTGCTGGTCCAGTCCGGGAGATAGTTGCCGAGAGGATTCTCGGTGTCGATGGTTGACTCCAGTATCGGAAGTCCGTTCTTGTCGACAAGTTTCTGACCTTCCTCATTCCTCTTGTATCTGTAGCCTACGATGTCACCGTAGCTGCCGCCTTCCCTTGCAATGACTTTGGCAAAGTCTGTGGACATCAGCTCGTATGTGGAGAGTTCCGGGTGGAGCTTGTTGATCTTGTTCTGATTCTTGGTGAAATTCAATGTGATATCCCATCCGAAATTCTTGTTTCTGAAAGGAGTTCCGCTCAATGCAACCTCGATACCCTTGTTCTCGATGTCACCGGCATTGATCAGCTTGGTCTGCTTTCCGGTGGTATTGGAAATAGGGAGAGAGATAATCTGGTTGGTCGCATTCTTCCTGTACCATGCGAAGTCAACTCCGAATCTGCTGTCGAAGAGCCTGATGTCGAAGCCCGCCTCGGTCGACTTGATGTTTTCCGGCTTGAGGTCGGAGAGAGGAATGGTGTTGCTTACGCTTGCCCCTTTGATTTCGGATGTAACGTTATATACTTTGTAGGTATCCGTGAGCCTGTATGGATTGGTGTCATTGCCGACTTCTGCATAGGATACCCTGAGTTTCGCAAATGTAAGCCAATGAGGTACGTTTACCTTGAAGTAACTGAGCATGTCTGTAACAACCCAGCCGAATCCTACCGAAGGATAGAAGAACGAGCGGCTGGATGCCGGCAATGTCGAAGACCAGTCATTTCGGCCGGTGACATCGAGGAAAACCCAGTTTCCGTAGTTGAGTGAGAGAAGGCCGTATATCGAGTTCACAGCCTTTCTGGAATATGAGTCGGACATGGTCTGGTTCATACCGTTGCCCATGGAGAAGAAGTCCTTGATGGCGAGCGAGCCGGAGTTCATCGAGCTGCTGTGTGAACGGTAGTAGCGCCTGTTTCCGCCGACATTGAGGCTGGCTGAGAAGTCGCTTCCGAAGAGGTTGTCCCTGCCCAGTGTCACGAGGAAGTCAGAGTTGCACTCCCTGAATGTGCGGGAAGACACGTAGAAGTTTCCGTGACCCTTGTAATTGTTGTTGTAAGGAGTTGTGGAATGCACCTTCTCATTGTTTTCGGTCCAGTACATGTCCTCTCCATGGCGGAGCTTGATTGTGAGCCAGTCGAAAGGCTTGTACTGGAGGGAGATGAATCCGATGAGCCTGTTCCTCTCGGTGTAGTTGCTGTTGTACCTGTTGAAGTAAGGGTTCAGGACGAAGTTGGCCTCCTTGTTTGTCCACTGCTTCACCGCCCCTGCGCTGTCATAGACATCCGCCATGTCGGAATAATGCACATTTCTCGGCATCATCAGATAATTGGACATGATGTTCATCGGGTTCAACGTCAGGAATGGGATATTGTCGGTCTTCTGCTTGATGTAGTTGACCTTCATTTCCAACTGAACCCGTTCGCTGAGGTTCAGCACGTCCCGTACGTCAATGTTGTATCTGTCCTGGTTGTTGGTCGGAATCTGCCCCTTGTTCCTCGTGAATGAGGCAGATGCCCTGATTGCGTTCTTTTCCGTCGTCTGGGCTGCCTCTATGGAAGTCGTCGAAGAGAATCCTGTCCTGAGGAAGTCAGTTATGTCATTGTTGTATGCGGAGAACGGCCGCTCTTCTCCCGTCCAGTCCACATACATCTGGCCTTCCATTTTCGGACCCCAGCTCATATTGCCGTTTGCGTCATATTCCCCGTTGGTTCCCTGGCCATACACGTTCTGCATTTCAGGCGTCTTGAGAGGCGTTTCGAACATGATGTTCTGATTGACAGTCACGCCCAGACCTTTTCTGGAACCATTGCCTTTCTTTGTGGTAATCATTATTACTCCGTTTCCCGCACGTGTTCCGTAGAGGGCGGATGCTGCGGCTCCCTTGAGCACGGAGATTGACTCGATGTCATCGGGATTGACGTCGGTGAGCCCGTTACCTGAATCGCTTCCTGACCACTGTCCGGTGCTCTGGCCTCCGTTGAAATTGTTCATTGGGACCCCGTCAATGACTACGAGCGGCTCGTTGTTGCCGGCAAGTGAGTTGTTGCCTCGGATGATGATGCGGCTGGAACCCATGCTTCCGTTACCGCTTCCGCTGACCTGAAGTCCGGCGATCTTTCCGCTGAGGCTGTTCATGATGTTATTCTCTCTGGCTTCCACGAGAGATGCTCCCTTGACTTCGCTGACAGAGTATCCAAGCGCCTTGGCATCTCTCTTTATTCCGAGAGCTGTCACCACCACCTCATTCAAAAGTTTGCTGTCAGGAGTAAGCTGAATCTGAAAATCGGACTTGCCTGCAGGGTTTATCACCACTGTCTCATATCCGATGAAAGAGATCACAATGTTGTGTTCATCTGAAATCTTGAGAGAAAAATTACCGTCGATGTCTGAGTTCACACCGTTCCGTGTGTTTTCCTCCAAAACTCCGGCACCGGCGACGGGCTGACCATTCTCGTCAATGATCTTGCCTTTGACGGTCCTGAAATTCTGCTGGGACTGCGCTGCAGATGGGTTCTCTGCGTACGAAATAGTTCCTCCACCGGCAAATAGCACTGCGCCAAGCATCGCTGCAGCAGCGCATCTGCCGCATTTGAATAAGATGGATTCTGTTTTCATGATAATACTTATAGTTTGTTGGTTGGATATACGTATATCATCTGCGACTGCTTGCGGTATTTAAGGGTAGTTTTTAAAATTATTTATAAATATTCGTGAATCATTACCGCGAATCGCTCTATTGTTCGGCAATCACAATAAAATCTTAACATAACTTTTACAAAATTATAACATTACATTAATAATGCAAATAATTATTTAATAAACTTTTAATTCTTCCTGCGTTACTGAATATTTTGGATATGAGTGTTTTATATGCAAAAAGCGCAGCTCCGTCCGTGGAACTGCGCTTGATGATTATGTGTTGAGGATTATTCTTCGGTTGCTCTTCTTGACTGATACATAATCTTCAGTGCCGAGCAGCGTCTGAGTTCCTGCTTGATGTCGGTGATGATACCCATACGTACATCCTGGTCTGCCTTGATGACTGTAGTCATGAACTGACGGTCACCCTCTGACATTGCGTCACGCTCGGCTGCGATGAAGTCACGTATGTCGTTGACTGACTTGAAAGAGTCGTTCAACTGGATACGGGCCTCGGTACCGAACTTTGCCTGCATATTCCTTACAGGAGGGCCGACATTGATGTATGAGGCAAGATCCTTTCTTTCGAGTTTGATCACTTCAGATGCTTCAGGAAGTTTGACCATAACAAGATCCTCAGTGCTCCTGAGCTGTGTGGTCACCATAAAGAAGAAGAGAAGCATGAAGACGATATCCGAAAGCGAACCGGAGCTGATGCCCGGCATTTCCTTTTTACCGCCTCTTGAAAATTTTGCCATATTCTATTCCTCCTTCATTACTTTTTTGAAACATCCTTAGGCTCAGCTTCGGATATGTTCTGAGGTACGCACTTCTTGACAATATCCTGCTGCTCCTCTGTAAGATTGTCAAAACCCTTACCGTAGTTCTTTCTGGAGAACTCATCGCGAAGTTCATTGACGGCTTTCACGAGTTCGTTCTGCACTGCGATATAGGCTCTGTAGCTGGTACCGCGGTCATTCTGAAGGGAGATGACACCCTTTGATACCGCACATGGGCCATAACCTTCGATTTCCTTCACTTCCTTTTCAGGCATTGTAGGGTCGTCGGTCGGGTTAGTGATAAACATTTTGATCTTGTCTTTGAGCTGGCTGACATCCATAAGTTCGTTGCCTGCAATAAGCCTGTCCTGGGAGTTGATCTTCACGACGATGATGTTACGTCTGTTGACCTTCTGATCCTCGACTTTCTGGTTTTTGTCAGGCATAGGCGGAAGACGGCGCTGAAGACCTGTCTGTGACCCCATGGTAGTAGTCATGAGGAAGTAGCACAGAAGCAGGAACGCGATATCCGCCGTAGAGCTGCTGTTGATTGCCGGTGTCTTTTTACTAGCCATATCCCAAATCGTTATTTACTACGGATTGCGCTCCAGATCTCGGCGAAGATGATCGAGAGAATTGCAAGACCACCTGCGAGGTATGTGAGGTTCAATATCGTATCTGTTAATTTAAGAGTACCTGTGGAAGGCTGCTGAAGCATGCCCATCGCAGGGCTAGCCGGTGCGAGCAGATATGCGACTCCGCAAACCGCTGCCACGACAACGATGCCGACTACGAGCTTCAGGAGGCTCTTCGGATCGTTGACGGCTGCAATCACGAGGCCGAATACAACGACGCTCACAAGTGCGAGACCGATCATGGCGTAAGCCCAGTAGAGGAGGGCCTCTACAGTAGCGGCAGGCTGACTAGGTGTTGAAGGATATCCCGCAACAAATCCCCAGACCAGAATGCCGACACTGATCACGATCAGTACCACCATCAGCCATTTGAAGAATTTTTCGAGATTTTTCATTGTATATATTCTCTAGGGGTTGTCAATTACTTTGCCTTGTAGTTAGAAAGAACATCGATGAGCTCGATGGAAGAGTTCTCCATGTCGATTGAGAGAGTGTCAATCTTGGCAAGGATGTAGTTGTAGAACACCTGAAGAATCATTGCTACGATGAGACCGCCGACGGTTGTGATGAGGGCGACCTTCATACCTCCTGCGACAACGTTAGGGGAGATGTCACCTGCTGCCTGGATGGCGTCGAATGCCTGGATCATACCGATGACGGTACCGAGGAATCCGAGAGACGGAGCGATGGCGATGAAGAGGGAAATCCAGGAAAGACCGCTTTCCATCTTGCTCATCTGTACTGAACCGTAGGAAACGATGGACTTCTCGACAACATCAAGACCCTGGTCGTAACGGAGGAGACCCTGATAGAAGATGTCGGCAACTGGACCGCGGGTGTTCCTGCATACGTCCTTGGCAGCCTCGAGACCACCGTTCTGAAGAGCGTCCTCAACGGCGAGGATGAGCTTCTTGGTGTTGACCTTCTGGAAAGAAAGGGTCAGAATCCTCTCGATAGAGAGTGCGAGACCGATGATGAGGCAGATGATGATGAGAGACATGAAGCCTGCACCACCCTCGATGAACTTGGTCTTGAGAGCCTGGTGAAGCGGAACTTCAGGGGCTGCTGCAGTAAGAGCCGCGAGGTCGTTTGCCGGAGCCGGAGCCACAGCTTCTGTAGCCTCAGTGCTGGTAGCTGTTTCGTCCTGTGCGGAAGCGTAGTTTGCAGAAACGGCCATTATGCCGGCAACTGCCAAAAACATGAAAAACTTTTTCATAATTGTTTTTGTGTGTTTGAAATAATTAATGTATTAATGTTTAATAAATTCAAAGCAAGCACCGGATACTGGCGCACAGTATCCGAAAACCGTTGCAATTTAGCAAAAAAAAATCATTCGGCAATAACTATTTGGATATTTCTCCTTTCAAATTGCGCTGCATCATCGCTCTGACCCAGTTGTTGTCCTGGCTTTTCCCCATAAGGTAGAACAATTTTCCCAGAGCACTCTCGGTCGTGCTGTCGTATCCGTTGATGACGCCCGCATTTTCGAGAATCTTTCCGTTGGCATAGATGTCCATATCCACACTCCCTGAAAGACATTGAGTTACATTGACGATGATCTTGTCCATATCCGCCGCTTCGCGGAGTATTTCCAGAAACCAGCCGGCAGACGGAGCGTTTCCGGCGCCGTACGTTTCCATTATGACGGCCCTGGTTTCTTCTCCGCAGAGAATGTTCCTCACGACCTGCGGGGTGATTCCCGGGTGGATTTTCAGAATTGATACCCTGGTGTCCAGTTCCGTATTGATGCTGAGGCTCTGATACCAGTCGTTGGGCTTGCGTATCAGCTCGTTGCTGAACCGTATGCTGATTCCCGCCTCGGCAAGCGGAGGGTAGTTCGGGGAGGAGAAGGCCCGGAACACCTCGGAGTTGATCTTCGTGGTCCTGTTTCCCCTCATCAGGAGGGAATCGAAGCATATGCACACTTCCGGAACGGTCGCATGCCCCTCAGCGTCTCTTGAAGACGCGATTTCGACAGCTGAGATGAGATTCTCCTTGCCGTCTGTCCTCGGGACTCCTACCGGAAGCTGGCTGCCGGTGAAGATTACCGGCTTTGTCAGCCCGTCGAGCATGAAGCTCAGGGCGGATGCGGAATAGGACATGGTATCCGTTCCGTGAAGTATGATGAATCCGTCGTAGTCGTCGTACTTATCCTTGATGAGTCTGGCGAGCGATTGCCAGAGGGCAGGTTCCACATCGGAGGAGTCTATCGGAGGGTCGAAGGACCAGGTGTCCGTCTTGAAGGCGAACTTGCCGATTTCCGGGACTTCCTCAAGTATCTGGCTGAAGTCGAAAGGCTTCAGTGTCATGTCGTTGAGGTCCTGCTTCATTCCGATGGTCCCTCCCGTGTAGATGATGAGTATCGCCGATTTTCTTGTGCAGTCCATCATGGTTGTCGTTTGATTTTGAAAAGTTTCTCTGCATTTTCCGTAGTGACCCCGGCCACCTCGTCGACGCTTGTGCCCTTGATTCCGGCCACGGCGGCGGCTATTACGGGGATATATGAGCTTTCATTTCTCCTGCCCCGGTAAGGAACCGGCGTAAGATAAGGAGAATCGGTCTCCAGGACTATCCTGTCAAGGGGTATTGATTTCAGGCTCTCTGCCACTCTGGCATTCTTGAAGGTGAGGACGCCTCCGATGCCCACGTACCAGTCCCCGTATTTTTCAATCCGCCTGAAGGTCTCGACACTGCCGCTGAAGGCGTGGAGGTTCCCGGACAGACCGAGATGCCTGCAGCTCTCCAGCACCTCGAAGAAATCGTTCTCAGCCTCCCTCAGATGTATGTTGACGGGCAGGTCCAGTTCCGCCGCAAGTTCCAGCTGGGCTTTCAGGGCGGCTTTCTGCAGCCCGGCGCTTTCCTTCGAATAATGATAGTCCAGCCCGATTTCGCCGATGGCGACGGCGCCATCCTCCATTGCCGACCTGCGTACAAGTTCCACTTCCTGTTCCCAGTTTTCGTCCACCGAGCCGGGATAGAGCCCGGCCATGTTCAGGAACACGTCCGGAAATCTCTCACTGAGCTTCTTCATCCCGCCTCTTTCCCTGCTGTCCACGTCAGGCTGAAGTATAAGTCCGACGCCGGCGGCCAGGGCTCTGGAGACAGCCTCGTCCACATCGTCCCTGAAGGCCTCGTCATATAAATGAGAGTGAGTGTCTATATATTTGTATCCCTTAGGCATGCGATCCGTCGAAAATGTTCCGCAAATTTAGGGAATCTTCGAGGAATATTTCTCATTATCGCTGAAATTCCTGTAAAAATCATTCTCAGAGGAATCTCGGGTTGATGGAACATCTCCTGAGCAGGTCCGTCACTACGATTCCGTCGCATTCGAGCATTCCGACAGCATTGGCGGCATCCCGGTATTCCATGTTCGCGGCTGTGGCGATGTCCTCTATGCGGATGTCCGGATTCCTGCCCACTATGTCCGCGACGATGGAAAGCTTTTCGGCCGGGTCCGCTCCTTCCCGGTCCCTGTAGAAGGTGTATGTCTTCATCCTTATGTCATCCTTCTCCCATTTGCCCCCATGCCTGAGACCGAGCGAGTCCAGGAGGGAGTTGACCTCGGAGATGCAGGCCGCCGTACCGTTGCGTATCAGCTCGTTGCACCCTGCCGAGCATTGGTCTCCGATTCTGCCGGGCAGGGCGAACACTTCCCTGTCATAGGAGGAGGCTATCCGGCATGTCATCATGCCGCCACCCTTGATTTTGGATTCAATGAGAATCGTCGCATCCGAGAGCCCCGCTATTATGCGGTTCCTCCTGAGGAAATTGATGGCCCTAGGGGTGGTTTCCGGGGGATAGTCCGTGACAAGAGCGCTTCCGGGCGCCGAACTTATCATCTCCGCATATCGTCCGTGCCGGAATGGATATACTGCATCTATGCCGGTGGCCATCACCGCAATTGTCGGCAATCCTCTGTCCAATGCGGCAAGGTGTGCGGTTATGTCCGTCCCTATCGCCAGCCCGCTCACAATGGCAGGCCTGCATGCCGGACAGGATGACATGGCGGAGACTATCCTTGTGCACCATTCCTTGCCGTATGATGTGATGTCCCTCGTCCCGACGACTGAAATCCTCTTCGGGTTTCCGAAAATGCTCTCCAGCGGGGAAAGGCTTCTGACATAGAGCATTGCCGGAGGATCCGGACATTCTTTCAGCAGGGATGGATATCTCTCGTCCCCGATGCAGAGCATCCGCACCCCTTCATCCATCAGGGCCTGAAGTTCTCTCCTTTCCTTTTCCAGGGTCTGTGGCACGATGGCGTCAAGATATCCTGTATTGTGGCGGAGGAGATATTCCAATTCTTTCCTGTCCGCATCGAACAGGGACTCCGGGGAACCGTAATGGTCTATAAGGGCCGCTCCGGTTCTCGGCGCGAAACCGAAGATCCGGTTGACCGCACTCCAGGCGGCGAGTTGTTCCGGGCTTTCGAAAATCATGGCAAAATGTTTTCCGGTCCGGATGAAGGCAGTGCACTAAGATAGGCAAGGCTATGCACATAAAAAACGGATAGTGGATTTTTTAAGGTTAAAATGCCGCTATCCGTATGAATCTTAAATTTTCAAGACCTTATATTATCAGGAGTGCATCTCCGTAAGGCCCGAACTTGTAACCTTCCTCGAGGGCGGTTTCGTAGGCATGCTTCACCGCTTCATATCCCCCGAAAGCGGCCACTGCCATCAGCATGGTTGAACCCGGAAGGTGAAAGTTGGAGACGATGGCATCCGGAATCGCGAACCGGTAAGGAGGGAAGATGAACTTGTTCGTCCATCCGTCATAAGGCTGAACCTCGTCGTTCGTGGTCACGTAGGTTTCAAGTCCCCTCATCACGGTGACTCCTACCGCGAGCACCCTGTGTCCTTCCTTCTTGGTCTTGTTTATGATGGCTGCGGCCTCCTCTCCGATGATGAGACGCTCCGAATCCATCTTGTGCTTCGAGAGATCCTCGACATCCACCTTGCGGAAATAGCCGATGCCCATGTGCTCGGTGATGAATGCCTTGTTTATATCCTTGAGAATCATCATATTGAAGAGCTCGCGGCTGAAATGCAGGCCGGCGGCAGGAGCCGAAACCGCACCCTCATTGGCGGCGAAGATGGTCTGGAAATTCACCTTGTCCTCGGGAACCGTCTTTTCCTTCACCCATTTCGGGACTGGAATGTCGCCCAGGCTGAAGAGGGTCTTCTTGAAATCCTCGTACCTGCCGTCATAGAGAAACCTCAATGTCCTTCCTCTCGAGGTGGTGTTGTCGATGACTTCGGCCACGAGACTGTCATCTCCGAAATAAAGCTTGTTGCCGATGCGGATTTTTCTGGCAGGCTCCACAATGACGTCCCAGAGCCTCTGCTCCCGGTTCAGTTCCCTGAGAAGGAAGACCTCGATGTCGGCGCCGGTCTTCTCCTTCTTGCCCAGAAGCCTGGCAGGAAATACCTTCGTGTCATTGAGGACGAACGTGTCGCCCTTTCCGAAGTAATCCACTATATTCTTGAAAATCCTGTGCTCTATTTCTCCCGTGTCCTTGTGCAGTACCATCATCCTGCTCTCGTCGCGCCATTTTCCGGTAGGCTCGTGAGCAATGTCATTCTTGAGGGAGATTGGAAATTGAAACTGAGATAATTTCATATTGCGTAACTGTATTGTCCTATATCTTCAATATATACGACACAAATTGCAATTTGTTTCAACCGGTTTTTGAATTTACGCCTGTCTTGCCTCTGTGAATACCTCCTTGATGGAAGGATAGGTGTCCTTCAGGAATGGCGGCAGGCTGGATCTGGCTACCCAGGCGGCCTTTGTGATGTCCTCCTCCGTCTGCGGGGACAGATCAACGGGAGCGTCGTAGGTCATCTGGTACCACCAGGTATGCTTCAGATGCCAGATTCCGTTCCTTCTGTAGCAATGGTCGGTGACGCAGATGAGATCCCCCAGAATGAGATTGTCCACTCCGGTCTCTTCCTGAACTTCCCTTATTGCGGTCACGCTGATGTCCTCCCCGGCCTCCTGATGGCCTTTGGGCAGGTCCCAGAGCCCGTCCCTCCTTATCAAAAGAAAGTCCCCGCGCCGGTTGCTGACCAGACCTCCGGCCGCATTTACCTCCTTGAACTCCCCGCAGACTGCCTTGTACGTGCTTTCCGGATCATCCGAGGGAATGTAAATCCTGTCCAGGGTGGGCGTGGACTCGAAAAGGCTGATGTATGAGGGAATGTCAGCCGCATTGCGCAGATGGAGCTCGACCGCATTAGGGTCAGTCAGGGCGGCCTCTTCCGGGCGGCAGATGATGATGGCTCTTTTGTCGAAATATATCCTGTGCATCGGAATTGTCTTGAAAAACGCTCCGAAGTTACTCAATTTCGGCATAAATGGGGCAATATGTCGTGAAAAATAGTTAAATTTGTTGTCTATCAAACTTATTAGACTATGGCAGTTGAAAGAATTCTTGCAGAATCGCTTCTTGACATCAATGCGGTACTTCTCCGCCCTGACTCTCCGTTCACCTGGGCTTCAGGCTGGCACTCTCCCATTTACTGTGACAACAGGAGGATTCTCTCCCATCCGGAGCTGAGATCCAGAGTGGCCTGCTGGCTGGCTTCCAGGGCACTGGAACTTTATCCGGAGGCTGAAGTCGTTGCCGGAGTGGCTACCGGAGCCATATCGCACGGCGTGCTGGCAGCCGACAGGATGGGCAAGCCTTTCGTGTATGTCCGCCCGAAGCCGAAGGATCACGGGACCGGCTCGCAGATAGAGGGCGAGCTCCCAAAGGGAGCCAAAGTGGTTGTGATAGAGGACCTTGTTTCCACCGGAATGAGCAGTCTTGCCGCAGTCTCCGCATTGAGGGACGCCGGGGCTGAGGTCCTTGGAATGGTGGCCGTGTTCACTTACGGATTCGATCTTGCTTCCGAGAGGTTCGCTGAGGCTGGAGTGCGTCTGGATACACTCTCGAACTATACAGCCCTTGTCGGCGTAGCTGCCGAGACAGGATATATCACCGAAGCTCATAAGGAAATACTTTCCCAGTGGAGGAAATCTCCTGATACCTGGGGGAAATAATATTGTAAAACTATGAATATCAAGAGTAAGCATAGAATCGTAAAGCGTGCGCCCTATATGCTTTACCTTCCGTTTTCGGATATGCGCAATTTCCTGAACATGCTTCCGGAGGACAAGAAGCAGGGAGTGACTGCCGACTTCGATTCAATCTCGGCCGTCGTGCAGGGCTTCAATGTTGGTGTGAAAGTTTCAGAAAGAAGGCCTTACTCCCTTATTTCATATAAGGACAATGGCGCCCCGTTCAGTTTCAATGTGAATATATGCTTCGATGCTGACGGAGGCAATCCGGACAGCACCGATTTCCACATCGACATTGACGCGGACCTCAATTTCATGATGAAGATGATGCTCGGCTCCAAGCTTCAGGAAGCGGTGGACAAGATGGTGGACGCGGTGGCCGACATGGCAGAGGGCAAGATGCCGGAGGGCATTGACCCGTCCATGTTCCCGGAAGGCTTTGACAAATCCGCATTCAGGAGCTGATGGACTTCTCGCCGGCATTCAGGAATCATCTCGCCAGGATAGCAGGGGAGGATGGCCTTCCCGTCGTCCTTGATGCGCTTTCCGCAGAGGCCTCGGTTTCGGTCCGCATCAACCCGGCCAAGGCCGCGGACTCCCCGGCGATGTTCGGGAATCTGGCGGAATCGGCTGTGCCGTGGAATGAAAATGC
>SFPH01000002.1 GCA_004552115.1 Bacteroidales bacterium | reverse complement strand
GGCTACAGGAGCGCAGCCGCCGCTGCCGCCTGCATCAGGCAGGCCCCTTCGTCCGTGGTGCCTGTGAGCATCCAGGAGCTCATCTGGCGCATCCGTATGGCCAAAAGGCGGGAACAGACGATTGAAATTCTTAAAACAATAAGATAAAATAACCCACATAAGTTTAACCAATTCAAAGGAATCCATGAAAAAAAGGAATCTTTTCCGAGTATTCGTACTCGCAGCTCTCGCTGCAGGCGCGGTATTCTCATCCGCATCCTGCACACAGGAGAACAATGGCACTGACCAATCAAAGGAAACTGCTGCCGTATGCGGTGTAGTAAAGGACACCTATGGCAACACTCTCGAGGATGTCGATGTCATCATCAGGACAACTGACTCTTCCAAGGAAGTGGTTGCCCAGACCAAATCCAATTACGACGGAACCTTCGCCGTTCCTGTCGTTCCTTCCAATGCAGGCTTCGTTTCTTTTGAGAAAGAAGGCTATTCAAAAGTATCCATCACCATCAGCAAGGAGCAGTTCAGCGAGGGAGCCGTCTTCCTTTCACCTGTTCTTGAGTTCGCTTCCGCATCCATCACCGGCCGCGTCCTCAACGCATTGGAGAACAATACTCCATTCGCCGGTGTATCCGTATCCATCGGCGTGCAGAACCTCACGACAGGTGCTGACGGAGTTTACGAGTTCAAGAACCTGACCCTTCAGGATTACACCCTCACCATCACCAAGGCCGGATGCGCAACCATCACGAAGACCATCAAGGTTGAGGATTTCGACGAGGAAGGAAGGGCTGTACTCGAGGACATCATGCTCGGCGGCAAGGAAATCCTTCCTGGTCTCTCCGCACAGGATCTCAAGGATACTCCTAAGTGGTATATCAATGAGTACCGCGGCGGCTACGGCAACGGCGGCGGCGAGAAAGACTGGTCAACGGTATTCATGTCAGCCCAGTTCCAGAGATGGGTCGGCGGCTGGGAGATGCAGAACGAGGGATGTACCCTCCGCTTCACCAACGAGCCTGCCAAGGCTGCAGACGTGAATATGGACGTATTCAACACCTTCACCTACGGAAGCAAACTCATCACCGAGGACAACCACATAATGTCAGTCAATGTACGCTGCCACCAGGCTTCTGACGAGAACCCTGCATATTGGGGAGTTCAGGTAGTTGACCTCAGCGAGGCCGAGCCTGTCGCAGTCAAGATTGGCGGAGACAACGGTATCAGCAAGCACACCAACGGTGACTACGCTACCTATGACTTCGACCTCAGCGCATACGACGGCAAGGAAGTCATCATTGCCATCGGACGTTACGTTCATCACGAGGGCGAGTGGAACCAGCTCTGTATCTCTCACGTATCCTTCGCTTCCGCACGCATTGAAAGAGATGCCTTCCTTGAGTCTGCAGGCGCCGAGGAGGTCAAGACCGGATGGCATATGACCAAGGAGGAGGTTCGCTCGATGATGCCTAATCCAAGGACAAAGCTCATCGGCTACACTCCTTCAGGAGTCAACGTTCAGACCAAGAGCAACCCGGCATATAAGAACTGGGCCGGAACCGGTCACATCTGCTCAGAATGGGGCTTCCAGTATGTATCCAAGGATACCGAGCCTCTTGCAGGAGAGGGCTTCGTATTCAAGACAAGAAGCGACGTGGACGCCAATTATGAGGTTCCTGAGTCATACTTCTACTCAAAGCTCAGCATTGCCGCAGGCCACAACACCGTGAAGGTTCACATGCGCAACTTCAGCGGCTCCGAGCATACGACCTGCTCCGTTGCAGCCATCACGACAGACGGCGAGATGCACTTCCTCTCTCCAGCCGCTTCATCAGTCGTTGACGATTTGAAGGCCGTTGAGGGCACTGGTTGCTTCGAATTCATCCACGAGAGGGGCGGACTCGATGTCCCTGACGATTACGGAGTTTTCGTATTCGACCTTTCAGAATACAATGGTCAGGATGTAGTATTCACGCTTGCTGTCCACAAGGGCTCTGTCCGCGGCGGCGAGCAGAAGATCTGCCTCCACAGCATTGACATTGAATAAGCAAATTTCATAAAATGATGAAAAGATTCCTTCCGATATGCGTTATCATGACAGCGGCGCTGATTTGCCCGCTGTCATGCGACGCAGCCGGTGAAGAAGGCGGCGGAACCGATGGCCCTGTCGTCGTAGCCGAAAAGGATGTCGAAAACCTTGACCGTTCAATGGAACTCTTCGACAAGGCGTATGAGAACTACTTCGACCAGAGCGCCGGAATGGCGATGTCCCGCAAGTACAATCCATATACCGGGAAGAGATCGGACGAGAAGGGCAGTGTATGGATGTACACCTCCTCCATTGAGGCGGTGAATGCCATCCTGGCGGCATTGGAACAGCAGAAAGCGAATGGAAACTCCGACATTTACGACAGGAATTTCAGCAAGTACGCAGGCATTCTTTCCAAACTCGTCTCAGGACTGGACTACTACAGGGGAACTTTCAGACTTGTAGGTTTCACCCAGACCAGGGACTGGAGCGTGTATGCGGTCAACAGGGCGAGCTCTGCAAATACCGCCAATGTCGCCGGGATAGATAATGTGTATGATGACCAGATGTGGCTCGTGAGGGAACTCATCGAGGCCTACAGGCTCACAGGCACAGCCTCCTATCTTGAGAAGGCCGAGTATCTTGCCGAATATGTGATAGACGGATGGGACTGCACGATAAAGGACGGCAAGGAGAGGGGCGGAATCACCTGGGGCCCCGGTTATTACTCCAAGCATTCCTGCAGCAACGGCCCGATTGTCAGCCCGCTGGTGTGGCTCCACGAAATCTACAAGGGAAGCCAGAAGACCGTCACCTACCGCTACATTGATGCGGAGAACGGTTTCAGGCGCGTTTCCGAGGAGATGAACAAGAGCGACTACTATCTGATGTTCGCCCGGAAAATCTATCATTGGCAGGTGGACAACCTGATGTACACCAGGGACAATGTCGGGAGCAATGACCCTAAGGTAATCGGCCTCTTTGCCGACAACCTCAACGGATCTTCCCTCAACGGCATCCAGACGGAAACCATCGGCGGCGTGGTCTACAGGAAACCTGCCGACCTGAGCGACTTCTGCAACCCGGCTTATTCCTACAACACGGGCTCCATGATTTCCGGAGCAGTGGATCTTCTCCGCGCGACCGGTGACGCATCCTATCAGAGCGACATCGTCTCGATGACGGACAAGAGCTTCGCCTATTTCGCGAGCAAGAATACCAAGGGTCAGTATGCCTACAACGTGAGCGGTTTCAACAACTGGTTCAACGGCGTGCTTATGCGCTCCTGGGTGGACGCCTGCAAGGTATACCCCGGAACGGAGGCTCCGATTGCAAGCTTCCAGGACAATCTTGACTATGCCTACGAGAATTTCCTCTACGAGGGAATGCTCCCTCCGAGCCTTCTGGGCGGGTGGAACAAGGACGAAAGCAAGAACGATATGGAAGGTATGTTCGCATTCACTTTCGCGGCAGAATATGCAGTTCTGTCAAGGTATCAATCAGAGAAATAAACAACCAACTATTAAATTATGAATTCTGGTAAAATCAGAGCGTTTATGGTCAGGGCGGCGGCTGTCATCATAGCTGTGGGGCTTTCCGTCACGACTTTCGCACAGAATACCATTAAAGTCGCCGGTACGGTCCGCGATGAGGCCGGAGAGCCCATCATAGGTGCCAGCGTAATGGTCAAGGGCGCCACGATAGGCGTCCCTACCGGATTGGACGGAGAGTATGAAATCTCGGTTCCTTCCAATGCAGTGCTCGAATTCTCCTCTCTCGGTCTCGTGACCGTCGAAGAGGCTGTGAAGGGCAGGACTTTGATCAACATTGTGCTCAAGGAGGACAATACCTTCCTCGAGAGCGTTGTCGTGGTGGGTTACGGTACACAGAGAAAGGGCTCCGTGACAGGTGCCATCTCCGGTATCGGTTCCGACGACCTCATAAAGACCAAGACCGAGAACCCTCAGAACATGCTCACGGGACGTGTACCCGGTCTGCGTGTATGGCAGAAGTCTGCCGAGCCGGGAGCTTACGCATCCAATATTGATATCCGAGGCATGGGTTCGGCAATGGTCGTCATCGACGGCGTTCCGCGTTCAATCGACGATTTCAACCGCATCAACCCTTCAGATATCGAGAATGTCTCAGTCCTCAAGGATGCGTCCGCAGCCATCTACGGAGTCCGCGGAGGTAACGGTGTAATCCTCGTGACCACCAAGAAGGGTTCCGGCGAGAAGATTTCCGTAAACTATGACGGAGCCTTCGTGTTCCAGACCCCTTCGAGAATGCCTGCCCTCGCAGACGTTCAGGGAACAATCGACCTCTACAACGAAAGGGCTCTCAACACGGTGAGCGGCACCGGTTCCATCATCTACTCCCCTGAAGTCGCAGCCGAATATGCCGACGGCACAAGGGAGTCCGGCGACTGGAACAACGACGTGCTCGCCAAGATGGCCCCACAGACCCAGCACAACCTCAGCGTCTCAGGCGGCACCGAGAAGATACAGTATTATGTATCAATGGGTTATATCTATCAGGAAGGCTTCTTCAAGTCCGGTGACCTGAACTACAGCAAGTACAACCTCCGTTCGAATGTGACAGCCCAGATTCTCAAGGGCCTCAAGCTCGACGTGAATCTCGCCGCACTCAGCGATACACAGAACAACCCTTACACCAGTTCCGTGAACATCATCCGCAACTACTGGTCCAGAGGTGTCCTCTATCCGGCCTATGCCGACAAGGAGCATACCATGCTCAACTACAACGGTCTCGACCTCGATGAGAATGCCGTGGCAATGATGACTTCCGACATCTCCGGTTACAGGCAGTACAAGAAGAAGCAGCTCCAGGCTTCCGGCGCCCTCAATTTCGACTTCGGCGAGCACGTTGACGCCCTGAAGGGACTTTCCGCCAAGGCATTGTACAGCTACGATTTCCGTTATGACAACAATGAGACCTTCCGCAAGGAATACTATCTCTATATGAACAACGGAGACGGAACCTACACCCAGAAGCTCTTCGCAAACAGCTCTCCAAACAAGCTGGAGAAGGCCGCCTACGACCGCAAGCAGAGCCTTATGCAGTTCATGCTCAACTACAACCGCAAGTTCGGCAAGCATGACGTGGGCGCCCTCGTCGGCTGGGAGGCCCAGAGACTGGTGGGCGAGAACTTCAATGCTTCAGGCGAGCTCATGTTCTCGAATCCATACTTCACCGCCCTCACGAAGGACAACCAGCAGGTCGGCATCGACGCCGGCAACGGCTCCTTCTATGACATGTCATACGAGGCCCTCATCTCCCGTCTGAACTATTCCTACGACGACAGATATCTCATCGAGGCGCAGTTCCGCTATGACGGTTCCTCCAAATTCGCCAAGGGACATCAGTGGGGCTTCTTCCCTTCAGTTTCCGCAGCATGGCGAATCAGCCAGGAGCCTTGGTTCAAGAACTCCGGGGCCAACTTCATCAACCAGCTGAAAATCCGTGCCAGCTACGGTGTCCTGGGAGATGACGGTTCTGTGAACTACGAGTGGCAGACCGGCTACACCTACCGCGGAGGCGAGACCAGCAGCAACGGATGGTACAACGGCTACGTGCCTGGCTATATCTTCGATGGAAACTTCGTCTATACAGCCGACCCTCAGCCGCTTCCTAACACCAACATCACCTGGCTCAGGTCCAAGACCTTCAATATCGGCGTGGACTTCGAGGCCTGGAACGGACTCCTCGGCATCACCGCCGACTACTTCCAGCGCAACCGCAGCGGACTCTTCGCCCAGAACTCCAACAGCCTCCCTACCGTTGTCGGTGCGGAGCCTCCGATGGAGAACCTCGAGTCTGACAAGAACCTCGGTCTTGAGCTCCAGATCACTCACCGCAACAAGGTCGGCGACTTCAGCTACAACCTTTCCGGAATCGTTACCGTAACCCGCAAGATCTACGGAACTTCCGTGAGGAACGGAAACTATGGCAACAGCTACGACAGATGGCGCCATGACAACCTGAACAACCGTTATCAGGGCGTGCAGTTCGGATATGAGGCCGCCGGCCGTTTCGAGAACTGGGACGACATCTGGAACTATGCCATCGAGCACGGCAACTCAACCCTTCCGGGCGACTACAAGTATCTGGACTGGAACGGTGACGGCGAGATCAACAGCCTCGACGAGCATCCTTACGCATTCGACCAGACCCCTTGGATGAACTACTCTCTCTCATTCGCCTGCGCATGGAAGAACATCGACTTCAGCCTTCTCTTCCAGGGATCCGCAATGGGTTCAATGTCATACCAGGAGCCTCTCTACAGCATCTGGGGACAGAACGGTGGCGGTGCCCTCGAGCAGTACCTCGACCGCTGGCATCCGGTCGGAGAGTGGACAGACCCTTATGACCAGTCCCTCGAATGGGTTTCAGGATACTACGGACTTACCGGACACTATCCTTATGCCAATTCCTCATTCAACCGCGTGAGCACAGCCTTCCTCCGTCTCAAGCAGATAGAAATCGGATACACCCTTCCGAAGTTCAAGTCTCCGACCATGAAGGATTTCAGGCTCAGAATATATGCAAACGCATATAACCCTCTCACTATCACGAAGGTGAAATTCGTCGATCCTGAGCATCCGGATGACGAGCTCGGACGTCTCTATCCTCTGAACAAGACCTTCACGCTCGGTCTTAACCTCTCATTCTAGCAAAAGGACATGAACATGAAAAAATCAATTATACTCATACTCTCTGCCGCGCTTCTTGCAGCAAGCTGCGTCCAGATGGATCTTCCTTCGAAGAACAAGGTGAGTGACGAGGACCTGTTGACATCGCCTTCAGGAATGACTGTCTATATGGCCCGCCTCTACAGCCACCTTCCGCTCGAGGATTTCAAATACATGGCCAAGTGGGGTCTCAACAAGAACGCCTGGCTTGGCGGTCTCGGAGGCGACGGAACCGGCGAGTCCATCAACCGTGACGACATCTGCCGCTCATTCGTGGGCGAGGACAATGCATACTGGGATGAGGCATTCACCAGCATGCACGACGCGAACCACCTCATCGAGACCCTTCCGAACTACAGGAGCAATTACAACTCCGAGATGCAGTACAATGAATTCCTCGGCGAGGGATATTTCGTAAGGGCTTTCGTCCTCTATCAGATGGCCCGCCGCTACGGCGGAGTGCCGCTCGCAATCAAGCAGATTGACTACGACCCTGAGAATCCTGACAACATGGAACTTCCGCGTGCCTCCGAGGAGGAGACCTGGGAGCAGATCTGCGCCGACTTCACAAAGGCCGCCGAACTTCTTCCCGAGACTTCCAGCAAGAGAGGCTATGCCAACAAGTACGTCGCCCTCACATACAAGGCCGAGGCAATGCTTTATGCCGGATCGATCGCCAAGTACAATGAGACAGTCTCCGGACGCCTCACCGGGCTTGGAGAGAAGACTGGCGTGCGCGTGATCGGCTTCGAGGAGAGCAAGGCCGCGGAACTTTCGAAGAAATGGTTCTCCGAGTCCTACAAGGCTGCCCGCGAGGTCATGAACTCCGGCAAGTACTCTCTCTACAAGAAGGCCTGGAAGGCAGGCAACAGGGAGGCCCAGTACCAGAACATGGTGGATATGTGGAAAGACCTTACCTCCCCTGAGAACATTTTCGTAAGGGAGTACAGCTATCCTACCGTGACTCACGGTATTGACGCCTACAGCTCCCCTTACTACTGGCATGCTCCGCTCGCCGGAGGTTCCTGCCCTACCCTCGATTTCGTGGAACTCTTCGACGGACTTCCAAGATATCCGAACGGCCAGATCAGGACCACTACCGGAAACGGTCCGGCAGAGGGAACATACGAAATGTATGAGACCACCTATGACCTTTTCAAGGATGCCGAGCCGAGGCTCAGGGCTTACGTGATTCTTCCGGACGATACGTTCAGAGGCCGCAAGATCGAGGTCTATGCCGGAATCTATACCGGTTCCGCTCCGGTATCTCCATTCTTCAGCGATTATTCCTACAGCTCCGCTACTACGACCTACACAAACCTTGATCAGTTCACCAACAAGTCTAACCAGACTCTCTTCATGAGCCCTAACCCGTCCGAGATGACCAGCATCAAGGTAAACGGACAGGATATGACCACCAACGGCTCCGCAGGTCCTTGGTATTCCTACGGCGAGGCCACCGTCAATGGCTTCCACCTCCGCAAGTACCTCGACCCTGACCTGACTCTCGCCGACATCGGCGAAGGCAAGTCCGACCAGCCTTTCATTCTCATGAGGTACGCTGACGTGCT
Source organism: Bacteroidales bacterium (assembly GCA_004552115.1). The sequence continues at coordinate 7,210 of SFPH01000002.1, read as the reverse complement.
TCTCGCCGCAGCAGAGGCCGGAGTTGAGCTCGCCATTGCAGGCGCACCTTCTCCTGTAGAGGGCGACGACATGCTTGCGGTAGCTACACAGGCCATCAGGGACATCCGCGAGAGAGCCGGTGCCGATGAGCTCACCTCAGCACTGAAGGCCGACAATGAGAGCCGCGACATCGTCCGCCGCGAGCGCCGCAAGGAACTTGCCTTCGAGCACAAGTCCAAGTGGGACATCCGCCGCTGGAGAGTCTGCCACGAGGAAGGCCGCGCTGGCTTCTGGGGCGAGCAGAGAGATCCTTCCCTCACCGGTTCGGGTTCCAACTTCCGTTTCCGCGGACTCTTCCCGTTCTATTCAACGGCGACAGGCAAGTACTTCTTCGATGCGCGCTTCAGACTCTCTGTCGACAAGACATTCGGCTACAGCCCTGTGGACTACTACTTTGCCATCCCGAGCAATCAGGTGTCAAAGAGCAAGTACATCGACCAGCAGCCTAACAGATAATACCAAAGAAGATCATGAAAAGAACAATCAAGAATATTGTATTGCTTGGAGCGGCGCTCCTCGCATCATCATGCTCCCTCTTCCAGCTTGACAACTATGACGCTCCGGAGGAAACCCTCTACGGAAAGGTGGTTGACAGGAATGGAAACCCCGTGCTGACAGACCAGGGTTCCGAAGGAATCAGGGTAAGGCTTATGGAGACCTCATGGGAAGGCAATGTCAATCCGCAGGACTTCTACTGCATGCCTGACGGAACATTCCGCAACACCAAGCTCTTCGAGGCAGACTACAACATCCGCATTGACGGTCCTTTCATTCCGATCGTGCGCGAGACATCCGACGGAATCGTGATCGAGGACAATTCGGTGAACACCCACATCAAGGGCAGCAAGGAGGTGAACTTCGTGGTGGATCCGTTCCTCAACGTCGAGCTCCTCAGCTCCCAGATCAGCAACGGCAAGATTACCGCCAAGGTAAGGGTAACCCGCGGCGTGTCCAGGGATGCGTTCAGGGAGGCCATCGAGCCGATGGGCGACTTCGACCCGGCTTTCGCCAACATCACCGACATCCAGCTTTTCGTGGGCTATTCCTCAAGCATGGGATACCGCAACCGCGATGAGAGATGGAGCAACAAGATCGAGTATGCCGGAGCATCCTTCGATGCGCACCTCGGCGAAGTTGTCGAGATCACATCTCTCGGCGCCATCCCTTCGAACCGCAAGGTGTTCATCAGGGCCGCAGCCCGCATCAACTACGACACCCCTCGCGGAACCGGAACAAAACGCTGGAACTATAGCCAGGTGGCTGAAGTCAATGTTCCATAACAGGAAATGAAATACGGGGCGGCGGCATTTCACGCATTGGCGCCGCCCTTTTTCCCCTTTTTTATTATCTTTGCACAAATAGGAAACTATGAAGATCTTTCGTTTGTTGGCGGCGGCTGTGGCCATTGCAGCTTGTGCAGGGCCGAGGAATGCCGCTGACGATACCAAAACCACATTTCAGACTTCCAGGGGATGGATGCCGGAGATTGACAATCGGGCAGATGCCGTGATGGTTTACGGCGTCGGGGGAAATCCGTCCGACAGGGGCCGCGGAAAATCCTCAGTCGAGGAAAGAATCGCATCCTGGAAAGAGAGAGGATACAAAGTCGATTTCATGACCGGAATCGCCTGGGGCGAGTACCAGGACTATTTCACCGGGAAATGGGACGGAAAATGGCATCTTGACGAGGGACAGGTCAATGCCAAGGGCGATACCATCTGGCACGGACACATGGTGCCTTACATTGTCCCGACAGAGAACTACCTGAAGTATTTCAAGGAGAAGCATATCAAGAGGGTGATCGATGCCGGAATCACATCCATATATCTTGAAGAGCCCGAGTTCTGGGCCCGCTCCGGCTACAGCGAAGCGTTCAAGCGCGAATGGAAAGAATATTACGGAACCGAATGGAGGCCGCAGCACGAGTCTCCTGAGGCTACATATATGTCCAGCAAGCTCAAGTACCATCTCTACTACAGGGCTCTGGACGAAACCTTCACCTATGCCAAGGAATATGGCCGCAGCAAGGGCCTCGACATCAAGTGCTATGTCCCGACCCACTCCCTGCTCAACTATTCCCAGTGGCAGATTGTAAGCCCCGAGGCCAGCCTCGCATCCCTTCCCTGCGTGGACGGCTACATTGCCCAGGTATGGACGGGAACATCCCGTGAACCGGATTATTTCAACGGGGTAAGACGCGAGAGGGTATTCGAGACCGCATTCCTCGAGTATGGATGCATGGCCTCGATGACTGCGCCGACCGGCCGCAAGGTCTGGTTCCTCACCGACCCGATAGAGGACTGGCCGAGGGACTGGGAGGACTACCGCAGGAACTATCAGGCCACATTCACGGCCCAGCTCCTCTATCCTCAGATTGACAGCTACGAGATAATGCCTTGGCCGGAGCGCATCTACACCGGCCTCTACAACAAGAGCAAGGACTCCAATGAGAAAATCCGCATACCTTCCGACTATGCGACAATGATGCAGGTCATGGTCAATGCCCTCCAGCAGATGCCCCTCTCGGAGACTGTCGTGTCAGGCTCCCACGGAGTAAGCGTGATGATGGGCAACTCCCTGATGTTCCAGAGGTTCCCGACTCACGAGGGCTATGATGACCCTCAGCTTTCCAATTTCTACGGAATGGCGATGCCGCTTGTCAAGAGGGGAGTGCCGGTAAGCATTGTCCATATCGAGAATCTCGGCTTCGAGAAGGCTCTTGCGGACACGAAGGTCCTGATCATGACATATTCCAACATGAAGCCTCTTGACCCGAAGGCCCACGAGTATCTCGCTGCCTGGGTGAAGAAAGGCGGTATCCTCCTCTACGCCGGCAGGGACAATGATCCTTTCCAGACCGTGTCCGAGTGGTGGAACAGGGACGGCAATTCCTACGCCGCCGCCTCAGACCATCTCTTCTCCCTTATGGGAATCGATGCCGGAGCACCTGCAGGGGACTATGCCTTCGGGAAGGGCCTCGTACGCATCATCCGCCAGGACCCTAAGGAATTCGTCCTCTCGGAGGGCGGGGACAAGGTCCTGATTGACGCTGTAGGAGAACTTTACGGCGGCATTGAGATGAAGAACAACTTCATCCTTGAAAGGGGTCAGTACAAGCTCGTTGCCGTGATGGATGAGAGCGTGTCCTGCGATGCTCTTCGCCTCGACGGAATGTACATTGACCTTTATGATCCGGAACTCCCTGTCTATCAGGGAATTGAAATTCAGCCTGGAACCCAGAGGCTCCTCCTTGACCTCTCGAAGGTCAGCCTGAAGAAGGCCTCGGTTCTCGCCGCCGCAAGCCGTGCGGAGAATGTCGAGGCGGGCCGCAGGTCACTCTCCTACATTGCGAAGAGCCCGGTTTCGACTGTAAATGTCTCAAGGATATTGCTTCCGGAGGCTCCTGAAAGCCTGAAGGTCAATGGGGTGGACGCTCTCGACCCGGACTGCTGGGATGAGGCGAGCCACACTTATCTCCTCCGCTTTGACAATGACCCTGACGGGGTCAGCGTGGAATTCACCTGGTAAACAATTCAAAAACTGATATGAAACATACGTTTATTCTTGCATTGTCAATTGCTGCCCTTTCGGCCTGCGGGACCGACACGACGGTTGTCAGCAACAGCCTGAGGGCCCCGGCCTATCCGCTGGTCAGCATTGACCCTTACACAAGCGCATGGTCCGCTTCCGACCATCTCTATGATTCCTCGGTCCAGCATTGGACCGGGAAGGCATTTCCTCTCATCGGAGCCCTCAAGGTGGACGGGGACGTCTATCGTTTCATGGGCGTCGAGGATTCCGACCTTCTCACCCTTGTGCCGGTGGCGCAGGAGGGAAGCTGGAAAGGCAGGTACACCGAGTCCGAGCCTAAGGGCGACTGGACATCCGCAGACTACAATGATGCCGGATGGAAGGTCGGCGAAGGCAGTTTCGGCACCCCAGACGAGAAATATGCCAAGACCCTCTGGGAGTCCAGGAACATCTGGGTCAGGAGGGAGATCGAGCTTCCTCAGGATGTGGCCGAGCGTCAGGTATATCTGTATTTCAGCAATGATGACAGGGCCTTGTTCTACATCAACGGCGAGAAAATCGCGGATACCGGCAATACCTGCAACCACGATGCTGTGAGGCCTCTCGGAAAGAAGGCCATGGCTGCTCTCAGGCCGGGCCGCAATGTCCTCTCGGCCACCTGCGAGAATACCGGCGGACTGGCCGTGATAGACTTCGGCCTCAAGACTCAGGCCGAGAAGGAGACCGCCCTCGAAAAGACAGCCGTGCAGACATCGGCCGACGTCCAGGCAACACCACCTGCGGTCCCGTTGACCTCAGGCTCTCATTCACCGCTCCTCTCTTCCTTGACAATCTCGACCTTGTGAGCCGTCCGGTAAACTATATCCGCTACGAGGCCGTCTCCAATGACGGTGCCGACCACGAGGTGTCAGTCTATTTCGAGGCTTCCCCTAAGTGGGCTTGCGACAAGGGATGGCAGGAAACTGTCTCGGAGACATACCGGAAGGGCGATATCAAGTATCTCAAGGCCGGCACAAAGAGCCAGGAGATTCTTGCGAAGAAGGGAGACGATCTCCGCATCGACTGGGGCTATTTCTACCTCGCTGCCCGGGCCGGAAATGCCAGCACAGGTGTCGGCAGGGCCATTGACCTCAGGAATGCCTTCAGGAATGGCAATGACATTGAGTCTGTGGGCAATACCGGCGAGAACAATGACGGCCGCATGGCCGTATGCCAGACTCTCGGCCTCTCGAAGAAGGCTGCGGGCTCCGTAATGATCGGATACGATGACATTTACTCGATCCAGTATTTCGGGGAGAATCTCCGCCCATACTGGAACAGGAAGGGCGACTCGTCCATCGAGGAGCAGTTTGAGGCGGCAATGAAGGAGGAAGCCTCCCTCGTCAAGCGCTGCTATGCATTCGACAGGCAGCTCATGGCTGATGCCGAGAAAGCCGGCGGCCGCAAATATGCGGAGCTCTGCGCCCTGGCCTATCGTCAGGCCATCCACGCCCACAAGCTCGTGGAGTCCCCTCAGGGCGACATTCTCTGGCTCTCGAAGGAGAACAACAGCAACGGCTCCATCGGAACCGTGGACGTGACCTATCCGTCCGCTCCTCTCTTCCTCCTCTACAATCCTGTATTGGCAGAGGGCCTCATGAACCATATCTACTATTACAGCGAGAGCGGAAAGTGGACCAAGCCTTTCCCTGCCCACGATGTGGGAACCTATCCGCTTGCCAACGGCCAGACCTACGGCGGGGACATGCCTGTCGAGGAGGCCGGAAACATGCTTTCCCTCACCGCCGCGGTATGTCATTACAAGGGCAATGCAGACTATGCCCTCAGGCATTGGGAGACCCTCACCACCTGGGTGCAGTATCTTGAGAAATTCGGCCTGGACCCTGAGAATCAGCTTTGTACGGATGACTTTGCAGGCCACTTCGCCCACAATGCCAACCTTTCCATCAAGGCCATTCTCGGCATTGCCTCATACGGATACATGGCCGATATGCTCGGAAAGGAAGACATTGCCGAGTCTTATCTGGCGAAGGCCCGCGAGCTTGCCGGCGAGTGGATAAAGATGGCCGGTGACGGTGACCATTACCGCCTGACATTTGACAAGCCCGGCACCTGGAGCCAGAAATACAATCTCGTATGGGACAAGCTTCTGGATCTCGACATCTTCCCTGACGAGGTAAGACAGACGGAAATCGCCTATTACCTTACGAAGCAGAACGAATACGGACTGCCTCTGGACAGCCGCGAGACATATACCAAGACCGACTGGATACTCTGGACGGCCACCATGGCTGACAGCAGGGCCGATTTCGAGGCTCTTGTCGCTCCTGTCCACAAGTTCGAGAACGAGACCGTGGACCGCGTCCCTATGTCTGACTGGGTGTTCACCGACAAGCCGAACTATCGCGGCTTCAAGGCCCGCTCAGTAGTTGGAGGATACTTCATCAAAATGCTTGATAAATAATGGTACTCAGAAGATTGACTCTTATTGCAGCCTGCGCTTCACTCCTCGCCTCCTGTTGCGGGGAGAAGGCGCAGTCCTATGTTGAGGATCCCGTCTCGATGGTCAGCACCCTTGTCGGCACGGAATCCACCTACGAACTTTCCACCGGAAATACCTATCCCGCAGTGGCAATGCCATGGGGTATGAATTTCTGGACTCCGCAGACAGGGCGCAACGGAGACGGCTGGACCTACCAGTACACCGCCACGAGGATGAGGGGCCTCAAGCAGACCCATCAGCCAAGCCCCTGGATCAATGATTACGGCGCATTCTCCCTTATGCCTGTGACCACCGGCCCGGTTTTCGACGAAAATGAGCGCGCCAGCTGGTTCTCCCACAAGGCCGAGATTGCCACCCCTTACTACTACAGGGTATATCTCGCCGAGCACGACGTGGTCGCGGAGATCGCTCCGACCGAGAGGGCTGCCGCATTCAGGCTCACCTATCCGGAAAAGGATGCCTCCTACCTCGTCATTGACGCTTACCAGCATGGCTCGTACGTGAAGGTGATTCCTGAGAAGAATATGGTGATAGGCTATGCCACGAACAATCACGGAGGAGTTCCGGAGAATTTCCGCAACTGGTTCGTAGTCGTGTCCGACACCCCGTTCGAGACATTCAGCGTGATTGACGGGGACAATGTTGCCGAGGGCAATGAAGTCGCTGCGGACCACGCTCTCGCAATGGTCGGCTTCAGGACAAGGCGAGGTCAGGAAGTCAATCTCAAGGTGGCATCATCCTTCATCAGCGCCGAGCAGGCCGAGCTCAATCTCCGCGAACTCGACGGCAAGTCCTTTGATGACGTGAAGACAGCCTGCCGGGACAGGTGGAACGAGGTGCTTGGACGCATTGCCGTAAAGGACGACAACATTGACCGTCTCCGCACATTCTACTCCTGCCTCTACCGCTCCCTCCTCTTCCCCCGCGACCTTTCCGAGGTCAATGCTGAAGGCGAGAGGGTTCATTACAGCCCTTACAACGGGGAAGTCCTCCCCGGCTACATGACCACCGACACCGGTTTCTGGGACACTTTCAGGAGCCTGTTCCCGCTTATGAACCTGGTATATCCGGACCAGAGCGTGAAGGTTCAGGAAGGCCTTGTGAATGCCTGGCTTGAAAGCGGCTTCCTCCCTGAG
>SFPH01000111.1 GCA_004552115.1 Bacteroidales bacterium | reverse complement strand
TACGGTGTAGGCGCAGGCCAGATGAACCGTGTCGGCTCAGCTGAAATCGCTCTCAAGCAGGCTGCCGCAACATTGAAGGAAGAGGGCAGGGACATCAATGCCGAAGGCCTCGTGCTCGCTTCCGACGGCTTCTTCCCGTTCAATGACGTAGTCGCTCTTGCCGCAGAATACGGCATCAAGGCCATCGTTCAGCCGGGAGGCAGCATCAGGGACGAGGATTCCGTCAAGCTTGCCAATGAGAAAGGCATCACGATGCTCTTCACCGGCGAAAGGCATTTCAAACATTAATAGAACAAGGGCTCCCCGTGCGGGAGCCTCCATTTGATATTTATGGATACAAATACGAACAAAGCCAAGGTTCTGGTAGTGGGCGGAGGCGGCAGGGAGCACGCCATCGTGGACGCTCTTTCCCGTTCGTCCAGGGTTGGGAAGATTTTCTGCGCTCCGGGCAATGCCGGAATTGCAATGCAGGCCGAATGTGTCCCGATCAAGGATACACAGGTGGCTGAACTGGCGGATTTCGCCGAGGCTCAGGGCATTGACCTTACCGTTGTCGGACCCGAGTCGGCTCTCGCTGCCGGCATTGTTGACGAATTCGAGTCGCGCGGGCTGAAGATTTTCGGCCCTTCAAAAGCTGCTGCCGTCATCGAGTCCAGCAAGGATTTCGCCAAGGCTCTCATGGCTCGACACAATGTCCCTACAGCGGCTTACCGGACATTTTCCTCATATGACGAGGCATTGGCATACGTCAGGGAGGGAAAGTTCCCGGTAGTTCTCAAATATGACGGGCTCGCAGCCGGAAAGGGCGTTGTCATTGCAGAGAATCTTCAGCAGGCTGACGAGACGCTCAGGGACATGCTTCTGGACGACAGGTTCGGACACGGCAAGGTGGTCGTGGAGGAATTCCTTACCGGGCCTGAGTTCTCCTTCCTCTGTTTCGTGAACGGAAAGGAAGTCGTTCCTATGATTCTTGCCCAGGACCACAAGCGCGCCTTCGATGGTGACGAGGGTCCCAACACCGGCGGAATGGGAGCCTATACCGGACTTCCTTTTGTCAATGCCGAAGATGAGGAATATGCCCTGGAGCATATCTTGAAGCCTGTCGCAGCCGGAATGTCGGAGGAAGGAATCCCTTTCAGGGGAGTCTCCCGGCTCTTGAGTCGGATATCTACGACATTTTCCTTGCGGTGGCCGAGCATCGTCCGATTCCTGAGGTGAAGTGGGACAGGAAACCGCACATCGGTTTCGTACTTGCATCCAGGGGATATCCCGGCTCTTATGCCAAAGGTTTCGAAATCAAGGGTCTGAAGGCATTGCCGGATGACGTCAAGGTTTACCACATGGGGACCTCACTTGCCCTGCTTGGCGAGGGTCACGAGGATTTCGACGGTACAGGACGCTCCCTGGTGACATCCGGAGGCCGCGTGCTGATGGTCCTTGCAGGAGCACCGACACTGTCCGAGGCAAGGGACAAGGCCCTGGATGCCGTGAACTCCATCTATTGCGACAATCTCTTCCACAGGACTGACATCGGCCACTGGGCATTGTGAATGCCTTTCCATTAATCCCGGCTGGCCGGGTTTTACAGCAAAATAAACAGAATCTATGTCAAAAGTAATAAGCGGAAAAGAACTTTCCATAAAGCTGAAGGCGGAAATGGCCGCCCGGGTAGCCACCTTCCCTGAAAAATACGGCCGCGTTCCACATCTCGTAGTCATACTCGTAGGAGAGGACCCTGCCAGCCAGTCATACGTGCGCGGCAAGGCCAAGGCTTCAGAGGTAGTGGGCATACGCAACACCACCATCCTCAAGCCGGCTGACATCACCGAGGCTGAACTCCTTGATCTCATCGCCGGTCTCAATGCCGATGACAGCGTGGACGGCATTCTCGTCCAGCTGCCTCTGCCTGACCATATTTCCGAGGACAAGGTCATTGCCGCGATTTCCAAGGACAAGGACGTTGACGGCTTCCATCCTCTCAATGTCGCAGCCCTCTGGCAGAAGCAGCCTTGCACCGTGCCTTGCACACCTGAAGGCATTATCAGAATGCTGGATGAGGCAGGCGTGGAAATCAAGGGAAAGAGGGCAGTCGTTATCGGCCGCAGCCAGATTGTCGGACTCCCTGTTGCCAAGCTCCTGCTTGACCGCAATGCCACAGTCACCATCTGCCACAGCCGCACTGTTGACCTCCCTTCAGTGACAAGGCAGGCCGAGATTCTCGTTGTCGCCATCGGCCGCCCGAGATTCGTGACGGCGGATATGGTCGCTCCGGGCACGGTGGTGATCGATGTCGGAGTCAACCGTGACCCTCTTACCGGCAAACTCTGCGGGGACGTGGATTACGATGCGGTCGAACCTCTCGCATCGGTGATTACTCCTGTTCCCGGCGGTGTCGGTCCGATGACCATCACCTGTCTTATGGAGAACACTATAAAATTGTTTGTTGAGAAGATGGAGAACCGCTAGGGCCTTTCTGGTGCATTGCAGAGGCCGAAGTTTTCAGCCTTTTGGACAAATTGTTGTTTCGCACTGCGGACAAAAAGACAAATTTTTCCTGTTTGTCTTTTTGTCCGCAGGTGTTATTTGCTGATAATCAATTTCTTGACGGGGGGGGGTAGGTATTATTCCATTTGAACCAATTTGACCGAAGTTATTCTTTCAATATCTCAAAATAATATCGTATCTTTGTCAGTGATAATGGATTGCTAACTGTTATAATGACCTGGATACTATTCTGTGCCCTGATTTCAAGGGCAGGTTTCCTTTAGCATTCCAATTGAGACGCAGTCTCTTGTAACTTATTGATTTTCAACACTTTACGTTGGATTTCATGCCCCGGTGTATTGTGTATTAACGAAATTTGGCCATGAATGCGGCAGAATCCAGAATTTGGTATGCAATGCGCGTGACTTACCGTCGCGAGCTGGCTGCCGAGGCCATTCTGAATGCGAAGGGGATAGCCTGTTATATCCCGAAGAAGCAATGCCCGGATCCGAAGAACAAGGGTAAGAAAATAGCCGTGCCTGTTATCCATAATCTGATATTTGTCCATGTGACTCCGTCCGTGATGCGCAAGCTCAAGTCAGATATGGAGATACCTTACCTCCAGTACATGATGGATGCACGTGCCGGAAAGAAAATCACTGTCCCGGACCGCCAGATGCGGCTCTTCATTGCCGCCACCGCCGATTACGACGAGTCTCTCCTGTATTTTCAGCCCGACGAGCTCAATCTCGCCAAGGGTACAAAGGTGAGGGTGACCGCCGGCCCTCTCGAGGGGCACGAAGGCGTTGTCCTGAAAGTTAAGGGCGCCCGCGACCGCCGCCTCATCATCCAGATAGACGGTGTCATCGCAGTCGCCAAGGCTCTCGTCCACCCGGATCTGGTGCAGGTGATAGGGTAAATTCGATATTTCGCCATTGCGAAGCCAATGACAAAAGACAATATTCAGCCGGATATGATGGCGGACAAGGCCGCCAACAACCGCCGCATCGCGAAGAACACGCTGATGCTCTATGCCAGGATGCTGGTGGGCATGCTGGTATCCCTCTATACCTCCAGAGTCCTGCTCAATGCCCTCGGCGTTGAGGATTATGGCATATACGGAGCCGTGGGCGGATTCGTGTCGATGTTCTCGCTGATTTCCTCGGCGCTGACATCGTCCGTCAGCCGTTTCCTCACGTTTGAGCTGGGTACGGGCAACAAGGAAAGGCTAAAGGCTGTATTTGAGACATCATTGCTCATTCAGATAGCAATGGCCGTTGTCATTGTCATAGTTTCAGAGACTCTTGGATTATGGTTTCTGAACAATAAGATGACAATTCCGGCCGAAAGAATGGGGGCGGCAGGCGTGGTGTTCCAGGCTTCGATTCTGTCATTCGTATTCGGCTTGCTCACAGTGCCGTTTACGTCCACGATCATTTCCCATGAGAAGATGGGAGCCTTCGCCTGGTTCGGGATTTTCGATATTTTCGCCAGATTTGGGATTGTGCTTCTCATAGCATACTGTTCCGCAGTGAAGGACAGGCTGATAGTGTATGCGCTGCTGGTAGTCGCCCTCGGTGTCCTGATGCAGGCCCTGTATGTCCTCTATTGCAGGAGCAGATTTGAGGAATGCCGGTTCAGCCTTTCGTTTGACAGGAAAATCTTCAGGGAGATGGGCGGATTTGCCACCTGGAACTTTATAGGATGCACAGCAGGACTGCTTAAGGACCAGGGCGTCAATCTGCTGTATAACCTGTTTGTAGGACCGGTTCTGAATGCTGCAAGAGGCATTGCGGGCTCGGTGAATGGAGCAGTGTCCTCGTTCGCCTCCAACTTTATGACTGCCCTCAATCCGCAGATCACCAAACTCTATGCGGCAGGGGATTTGAAATATGTGCATTCGCTTGTAGAGAGGGGCTCGAAATTTTCGTTTTACATCATTTTGTTTTTTGCAGTCCCGATTCTGCTGGAAACGGAGTTCATCCTTGGGATCTGGCTGGGGAAGTATCCTGAGCACAGCATTGACTTTGTCAGGCTGACATTGATGCTTTCATTGATAGGGACACTGTCTAATACCCTGATCAATCTGCAGAATGCTACTGGAAAGATCAGGAACTATCAGATAGTCGTAGGCGGAATCCTGATGCTGAACTTCCCGCTTTCTTACCTCTGTCTCAAGGCCGGCTTCAATCCGGAGTCAACATATATCGTAGCGATTCTGGTGGACATTGCCTGTCTTTTCACCAGGCTTCTTTTCCTGCGGAAAATGGCCGGGTTGCCTGTAGGCCGTTTCATCAGGACCGTGCTGCTCAATGTCACGGCTGTTACTGTTGTCGCTGTCATATTGCCATTCATCATTCATCTTGAGATGGATTACGGCTGGCAGCGTTTCGTGACAGTGGGGTTCACAAGTGTCGTGACGGTGCTTCTGTCAATTCTTTTTGTGGGATGCTCGAACAACGAGCGCAGATTCCTGATTGACAAGGCTAAGTCTTTTGTTAAAAGATTGTATGTCAAGGCTAGCTGATAGGGCCATTTGCTGCGGATGCGCCGCCTGTGCACAGATATGCCCGAAGCATTGTATTTCAATGCAGGAGGACCGTGAAGGCTTCCTCTATCCGGAAATGGATTCTGCTCTCTGCGTGGATTGCGGCCGATGTGAGAAGGTGTGTCCGGCGTTGGAAAGCGAAAGGCAGATAGCTGCGCCGAGAGCCTATGCCGCCAAGGCGAAGGATGAGACAATAAGACTCTCAAGCAGCTCAGGCGGTGTGTTTTCACTCATAGCAGGGGAAGTGCTGAAGGAAGGAGGCGTCGTATTCGGCTGCCGTATGAATGACAGTCTCGAGGCGGAGCACACTTGCGTCAGCAGTCTTCAGAAACTGGATGCCCTCAGGGGGTCAAAATATGTCCAGAGCAGGGTTGGAGACTGTTTTGCCAAGGCCAAGGGATTTCTGACCGGCGGCAGGAGAGTGCTCTTTACAGGAACACCATGCCAGATTTCAGGGCTAAGAGCTTATCTTGGCAGAGATTATGAAAATCTGCTGACTGTCGAGGTGATTTGCCACGGGGCACCAAGCCCGGCAGTCTGGAAGAAGTATATACAGGATAGATTTCCCGGAGCGCAAAGGGTGAAATTCAGGGAGAAGAGGGAAGGATGGAGGAATTACCATTTTCAGA
>SFPH01000110.1 GCA_004552115.1 Bacteroidales bacterium | reverse complement strand
CGAAGAAGGAGCATAGCCGTAGCTATGTGACTGATGAGGGAGGAAATATGGACCGAAAAGATTTTCAAAGATGATGCAGGTTATTTTTTGAGGATTACTTAATGACTGTTATTGTTCAAATACTTCCGGCCCGATTCCCAGGAGCTGCATCTGGCGGCGGATCTTCGGGACAACATTGTCAAGAAAGTCCTTGCGTCTGATTTCCAGGACCTTTTCCCTGGCGTCAGGCGATATGAAGTAGCCGAGACCGCGCTTGTTGTAAATGATGCCGTCACTGGTGAGCACCTCGTAGGTCCTCATGATTGTATTGGGATTCACCCCGAGCTGAGCTCCGTACTCCCGAACGGAAGGAATTCTTCCGTCAGGGGCGAGAGAACCGTCCAGTATCTTCTCGCAGATCGTATCTGAAATCTGCAGGTAGATTGGCTTGTTCGAATCGAATTCCATATTGTACTAATGTTTGAGAGTCTTGATTCTGAAATATACGGCTGTGCCGAATCCTGCTATGGCCACAATGTTCACTAGGCCTGAGAGGACATTGAACCAGCTTGCCATTGCTCCGATATTGCCCTCGTTCACGACTGAGAGAACCCATTTTTCAAAGTCAAAGCCTTCAAAGATTCCGATACTGATAAGGCCTCCGGTGACAAGGGAGAGAAGCATATTCAGGCCGATGAGGATGAGAATCGGGTAGAGGATCTTGTGCTTCCTGAAAAGAACGGCGCCGAGGAGGAAATAGAGGATGGAGATGCCGAAGCCCAGATACATGTAGAAGAAATTGAATGATATGATCTGCTCGGTGCCTTCCATACTGCCGCCGAATGTGCTGAGGAAGGTGATGGCCGTGCCGGCGGACTTCAGAAGGGAGTCCCCGCAGGCGGTGTCGATCAGGCAGAGAAGAGCATCGGTTCCGAGATAGATGGCGAAGAATATTGCCGGAACGATGACGAGTACGTTCAGCATCATTGAGGCGAACTTTTCCAGCCTTGACACAGGAAGCATGAGGTAGGCTCCACCGGCCTTCTTGTCGGTCACGAAACCGTAAACGCTGGACGGATAGGTTATGAAGAGCAGGGATGCTGTGACGGCCAGGACCGTGGTCCTTGCAATCAGCACGGGATGAGCGGCCTCCTGGGTGAATACCAGTGAGAATGTCATCGTGATGGCATACAGCACGAGAGGGCTCATGATCAGGAAGGAAGGGCCGTATGATGTCGCCCATCTCCTTATGTCATAGAGGAAGAACCTCCAGAATCTTTTGAATGAGAATGTATTGTTCATTGTTATCTATATTTGCAGATTGATTATGCATGTTACAAAGTTCAGCAATGCAGGTTGGACTACCTGGCCCGGAACATTGCCTTGATGAGAGCCTTGTTGCGGTGTACGGCATTGAACAGAGCCTCGATATTGACCTTGCTCTCAATGCCTTCCGCATTGGCATATACCTGGATGTGGCCGCCCGGCAGCTGCTCGCTGTAGAGGGACTCCGGATGGAGGGTATTGCCGTAGTCGAAGTAGAGTTTCTCTGAAATCTCATCGAGAGAGGCGTTCAGAAGCACGTCCTGACGGTCGAGAATGATGATCGGGTCGATGATGTTCTCGAGGTCCCGTACCTGGTGTGTGGAAATGACAATGGTGCTGTCCTCCGCCGTGTATTTCATCAGGGCGCTGCGGAACTGGGCCTTTGACGGGATGTCGAGACCGTTGGTAGGCTCGTCCAGATAAAGGTAGCGGCAACCGAGCGAGAGTGCGAAGGAGATGTAGGTCTTCTTCAGCTGACCGGCAGACATTGCATTCATCTTCTTCTCCGGATCGTTCTCGAAGAGCCTCATTATCTCGAGGAAGCGGGCATGGTCGTAATCCGGCCAGAACTCCCCTTCCATCCTGGCGAACTGCTCCGCCTTCACCGGCAACGCCGCCACCTCGTCCGGGAGGTAATACTGGGATGCGAGAAGGTCAGGCTCCCTGTCGTACGGATCGCTTCCATCCACGTCAATGCTGCCCGAAAGAGTCTTCTTCAATCCGCAGAGCAATGTAAGGAGAGTGGTCTTTCCCACTCCGTTCTCCCCAAGGAGGCCGTAAATCCTGCCGGGTTCCAACTTCATCGTAATATTGTCCAGAACCGGAATGTTTCCGTAACTGAATCCAAGGTTGTTGATTTGAATCATAGTGTATGAGTTTATTAATACACCGCAAAGGTACTGCAATTTTTTGATTCTGCAATACTTTTGCGAAAATATTTGAAATTTTTCCGCAAAAGGGCAAATTTCTTGCTTGTAAAGCAGGAAAATGGGAAAATATCCGTATTTTTGGAAGATGTATTGACAGGATAACAACACATTATATAAGTAATGAAAAAGACACTCTTTTCAATCCTCATCGCAACCATAGCTGCGGCAGGAACAGCGTTCGGACAGGAAACCCCGGGCTGGCTAAGGAAAAACAGCATCTCCCCCGACGGGAGCAGAATAGCATTCAGCTACAAGGGGGACATATTCGTGGTCCCGGTATCTGGAGGAAGGGCATTGCAGCTCACCACCAATGCGGCATATGACTCGAATCCACTTTGGACAGCGGACGGAAAGAACATTGTATTCAGCTCATACAGGGAAAAGAGCAGGGATATTTTCGTGACATCCTGCGAAGGCGGCACTCCGAAAAGGCTCACATTCCACCCGGGCAACGAGGTTCCGATGGCAGTTCTCCCTGATGGAAAAATCATATTCTCCGCAGCCGTGGAGCAGGACGTGAGATATGACGGCTTCCCCGGCGGAGTCCAGCTCTACTATACAGATCTGAATGGAGCCAGACCGGTCAGGATTACTTCGCTTCCTATCGACGCTATCAGCATATCGGACAATGGCGCCATAATATATGAGGACTACAAGGGCTATGAGGACCCGCTCAGGAAGCACCACACCTCAGCCGTGACCAAAGACATCTGGCTCTACAAGGGCGCAAGCAGCCTAAGCATTGACGGAAACGGCACATTCACCAAGCTCTCCGACTTCAAGGGAGAGGACAGGAATCCGGTCTTCGCTGCGGACGGGGACACGTTCTACTATCTCAGCGAGAGGGACGGAAAGGCAATGAACATCTACAGGAGCTCGCTCTCAGCACCGGACAAGTCAGTCCAGCTCACTCATTATACCCAGAACCCTGTACGCTATCTTTCAGTAGCGAAGAACGGCACACTGGCATTCTCCTACAACGGAGACCTCTATACATTGACAGAGGGCAGGGAGCCTGTGAAAGTGGAGATTGCGGTATATTCCGACCAGGACGAGAGGGATATCGAGAGAGCCACTTACAGCGGCGGCGCCACCGACATTGCCATTCCAAAGAGCCAGAAGGAAATTGCCCTTATTCTCAGGGGCGACGTCTTCGTGACTTCAGCCGACTACAGGACCACGAAGCGCATCACCAACACGGCCTCCCAGGAAAGGGATCTCAGCTTCTCCGAAGACGGAAGGACATTGTACTATTCCGCAGAACGTGACGGACATTGGGGAATATGGAGGACATCATTGTCAAACAAGGACGACAAGTACTTCACCTACGCCACGGAGTTCAAGGAAGAGCTCTTCTCCGACGAGGGCGAGACCTGCTTCCAGCCTGTCGTATCCCCGGACGGAAAATATGTGGCTTATCTGAGGGACAGGACAGAGCTGGTCATCAAGCCGACGAAGGGCGGAAAGGCCAAGTCGCTTCTCAAGGACGTGAACTACTCGTATTCCGACGGCGACCTCTCGTTCAGCTGGAGTCCTGACAGCCATTATCTTCTCTCATCATATCAGGCCGACGGCGGATGGAACAATGAGGACGTGGCCGTGATAGACATTGAAAGCGGCGAAATCACCGACTTGACCAGGAGCGGTTACAACGACGGAAGTTTCCGCTGGGCACTGGGCGGCAAGGCGATGACCTGGGAATCAGACAAGGACGGTTACCGCAGCCACGGAAGCTGGGGAGCAGAGGGAGACATATACATCATGTTCTTCGATGCCAAGGCAATGACAGAGTTCTTCAGGGACAAGGAAGGCACCGAGATTGCCAAGATGCTTGCCGGCGACGAGAAGAAAGACGACAAGAAGGATGAGAAGAAAGACAGTGTGAAGAAGGTTGAGAAAATCAAGCTCGACCTTGAAGGCAGGGAAGACAGGATCTTCCGCCTGACCATGAATTCCGGCAGAATAGGGACCCATTTCCTTACAGAGGACGGCAAGAAACTCCTCTACATAGTAAGATTGGAGAGCGGATATGATCTCTGCTCGATGGATCTGGAGGACAAGAGTGTAAGGGTGCTCAAGAAGGGAGTGTACGGCTTCGTGCCTTCCCCGGACGGGAAAAACATCTACATCAGCACCGGAGGCGGCATTTCCAAGATGAGTGTCAATGGCGGAGAAAGCAAGAGCATCAGCTATGCCGGCGAATATGAATACAAGCCGAAGGCCGAGCGCGAATATATCTTCGACCACATGTGGAAACAGGTGAAGGAAAAATTCTACGACCCTGACCTTCACGGAGTCGACTGGGACTACTACAGGGAGAACTACCGCAAGTTCCTGCCATATATCAACAATGACTTCGACTTCGCGGAACTCCTCTCCGAGATACTCGGCGAGCTCAATGCCTCCCACACCGGAGGAAGATACAGATATTCAAGCGGTCTGAGCTTCGGAACACTCGGAGTACTCTATGACAGCGAATATGATGGAGACGGACTGAAAATCAAGGAAGTTCTCCCGGACGGAGCCCTCTCCATCGCAGACTCCGAAATCAAGGCCGGAGACATCATCACCTCCATAGAAGGCAAGAAGATCGAGGCCGGAAAGGACTGGTACCAGCTTCTTACCGGCAAGGCGGGCAAGAAGATTGCCATAACCGTGAAGAAAGGCGGAAAGAAGGAGACCGAACTCTTCGTTACTCCGGGATACTCTGACAATGCCCTCCTCTACAGACGCTGGGTCAAGATGCGCGAGGCAAAGGTCGAGGAGCTTTCAGGAGGAAAAATCGGATATGTTCACGTTCAGGGAATGGATTCCCCAAGCTTCAGGGAGGTATATTCCAAGGCTCTCGGAAAATACAGGACAGCGGACGCCCTCATAGTTGACACCAGGCACAACGGCGGCGGATGGCTTCACGACGATCTCGTAACCTTCCTCGGCGGAAAGGACTATGTCAACTACCAGCCGCGCGGCAGGTTCATCGGCAAGGACCCATACAGCAAATGGAGCAAGCCGTCCTGCGTACTCGTCTGCGAGGACAACTACTCTGACGCCTGCGGCTTCCCTTACGCCTACAAGGCTCTCGGAATCGGCAAACTCATCGGAGCTCCGGTGGCCGGCACAATGACGGCCGTATGGTGGGAATACCAGATCAACTCCAGCATCGTCTTCGGAATACCTCAGGTAGGTTCCTGGTGCATTGACGAGGGGCATTACAGCGAGAACCACCAGATCGAGCCCGACATCCTCGTTTACAATGACCCTGCATCAGTACTCAGGGGCGAGGACAGGCAGCTTGAGGCCGCCGTCACCTACAACGAGAAGGAGAACATCGAAAGGATAATCCGCAAGGTGTTCTCCCTCGATGGAGGATACGAGATACTCATCATCGACGACGGCTCCCCTGACGGGACGGCCGCCATTGTCAAATCTCTGCAGAAGGAATTTCCGGACAGGCTCAATCTCATTGAACGGGCCGGGAAACTCGGACTTGGAACCGCATACATTACCGGTTTCAAATGGGCCCTGGGCCACGGATACGACTACATCTTCGAGATGGATGCCGACTTCTCCCACGATCCTGACGACCTTCCAAGGCTTCTGGAGGCCTGCAAGGAAGGTGAAGGCGTCGCAATCGGTTCGAGATACAGCGACGGAATCAGCGTGGTGAACTGGCCGATCGGCAGAATCATAATGTCCTACTACGCCTCGGTCTATGTCAGGACAGTCCTCCGGATGAAGGTCTTCGACTGCACTGCAGGCTACAAGTGCTACAGCCGCAGGGTTCTGGAAGCCATAGACCTGGACAAGGTGGAGATGAAGGGCTACGGATTCCAGATCGAGATGAAGTACACCGCCTGGAAGCTCGGCTTCCCAATCAGGGAGGTGCCGGTAATCTTCGTCAACAGGAAGGCCGGCTCGTCCAAAATGAGCGGGAGCATATTCGGAGAGGCATTCTGGGGAGTGATCAAGCTCAGGTTCCGGAAAATAAACAAGAAATCCTGATATGGGCAGAAATACAATTCTAATGAATGCGTCCATCGTAACGGTCTCCGGGACCGCACGGGGGACGCTTCTCATTTCCGACGGCCGGATCGGCGGAGTCTGGAAGGTCAATGACAAAGGACTGGTCACATACGGCAATGTGGAAATGCCTCTGGAACGGCTCAATGATATCCTCAGGGAGGAGTATCCCGAAGCTGCTGCAGAGAATCTCGAGGGCAGGCTTCTGATGTCGGGCTGCATTGACCCGCACGTCCATTTCCGCGAACCGGGGATGACCGCCAAAGCCGACATTGAATCGGAGTCAAGGGCTGCTCTTCTCGGCGGCATCACCTCCTTCATCGATATGCCCAACACCAATCCGGCAACGACTTCCGGGGAAAGGCTGAGGGAGAAACTTGATCTTGCACGCGGCAGGTCATATTGCAATTACGGCTTCCATATCGGAGCCACGAATGACAATCTCGAAGAAATCAGGGGGATGCTGAAGCCCGGGAGGGAGTTCTGCGGAGTCAAGGTATTCATGGGTTCCTCAACAGGCAACATGCTGGTTGACAGGGATATGACGCTGCGGGAGCTGTTCTCTCTGAAGGGTGTCCGCATTCTTGTACATTGCGAGGACGAGGCCACGATCAGGGAGAACCTCCAGAAGGCGGAGGAGCGCTACGGGAAGGATATCCCGATGAGGGAGCACGAGAATATACGCAGCAGGAAGGCCTGCATAAAGAGCACTGCGAAGGCATTGGAAATGGCGATTGAATGCGGCACCGCACTGCATATAACCCATGTCACTACTGCCGAGGAGGTGGAGATGATAAGGGCGGCGAAGATTCACAATCCGCTCATCAGCGCCGAGACTTCGGCCAACTATCTCTGGTTCTGCGACGAGGACTACGACCGCCTGGGAAGCCGGCTTAAATGCAACCCGTCCGTGAAGAAGGCCTCGGACCGGGCAGCATTGCGCAAGGCATTGAAGGAGGGCATCATTGACAGCATCGGCTCCGACCACGCTCCCCATCTTCCGGAGGAGAAGGCCAGGCCTTACACCACCTGTCCTTCCGGCGTCCCTTCCATAAGGCAGGCATTGTCCGTGCTGCTCACTGTGGCGGAGGAGGAAAACATTCCGCTGAGCCGGATTGCAGATGCGGTATCCGCAAAACCTGCCTCACTCTTCGGAATGAAAGACAGGGGCAGAATAGAGGTCGGTGCCGTTGCCGACCTGATTGTGGTCAACCCGGATCTGGAATTTACAGTCGGGGAAAATGAAGCCGGCAATGCTGGCATAGGGTACAGATGCGGATGGAGTCCCTATGAAGGAATCAGGCTTAAGGGAATGACAGAGGACGTCTATCTGGGAGGAAAGAAGGTCGTCGGGAAAGGAAGACTGATTTCAGAAAATCCGTCAGGACTTCCTCTTGCATTTGAATAAGCCTGCACGCGCATTGAGCTGGGACAGGCCTACGCCTAAAGTGGCAAGGATGATGCCGATCCATTGC
>SFPH01000109.1 GCA_004552115.1 Bacteroidales bacterium | reverse complement strand
TTTGATTTGATTTTGTTGATAACACCTTTTTTGACATCTTCACCTGCGTATATGATGCTTCCTGTATAATTTAAATCTATGTTTGAGAATGTTTTTATTTCATCATATGTATATTCTGTTTTTCCAAGTTCTTTATTTAGAACTATAGGTAGAATTCCTTCTGTTGATGGTTTACTTGTTACTATTTGTATTTGATTTGTATTTATTTCTACTTTATAATTATCATTTTCTATTTTTGTGTATTTTTCTTCTTCTCCATTTGTATTTATAAATGTCAATGTACCATTTTTTGCTTCTACTTTAAATGTTATATCTTGTACTTTCGCATATCCATCTGGTGCTAATGTTTCTTTTAATGTATATGTTGCTTCTTCACTTTTTCGAAATTCTCGATGAAATGCAATTCCACCGGAGACAGTTCATACATAGTACGCTGATGAAATTTTGCATATTCTTCACCTGCTTTCTTCTTGGCCACTTCTGCCGATATCCTTCCGCTATGCGTCAGGAGGTCTTTGCCGGAAAGTTTCAGAAAATCATCAAGTTTGACAAGCCAGTCCTTCATGTACATCGGCGTATGGCTTTTTGCCTGCAACTCTGCAAAATCCAGATAGAGGTTGACAATAAGGTTCAGTGTTTCAATCTCTTCTGCAGAAAGATAGTTCTTCGCATATTCAGCATCGGTTCTTGTAGGAAGGGCTCCTGTCCATGTTGTAAGACCCATAAAATCCTTATCGGCATCGGCCCTCTCGTATATGATTTCTGCTGCAGTATGACCATGTACAGAATAGTGGATCTTGTTCTGCACGGTGGCAAAGAACTGTTTTGTAGCCTCGGCACGTGGGTCATAGTCAATGCTTAAAGCATAAATTTCGAGAACTTTCCTATAGAAGACTTTCTCAGATGAACGTATATCGCGTATTCGGGAAAGAAGTTCATCAAAATAGTTTCCTCCGCCGGCATTCTTCAATAATGCATCATTCATTGCAAAACCTTTGATAAGGTATTCGCGAAGCACTGATGTCGCCCACATTCGGAACTGTACACCTCTGATGGAGTTAACGCGATAACCGACACTGATAATCATGTCTAGATTAAAATATTGTACATTATACACTTTATTATCAGTGGCAGTTGTTGCAAAAAATGCAACAACTGAATCTGCTGCCAGTTCCCCGCACTCAAGAATATTCTTTATATGTCTCGAAATTGTTGATTTATTGCGCTGAAACAGCTCGGCCATCTTATCGATTGTCAACCACACAGTATCATTTGACAGCATAACTTCAATAGCAGTTTTGCCGTCTACAGTCTGATACATCAGAATATCACCTCTATTGTCTTCCATATACAAGTTTACTTATAGCCCCCTCCAGAGGGTTCTACAAAGATAGAAAATTCTTCTTGCCATCCATTTTATGGACAAATGCACAAAATATAATCCTCGACAATAAGGAAGTACTGCCGAGGATAGGTTCTGTCTATTTGTTAAGTTGCTGATTTATGAATCAGTCGTTTTCTTCGAGCTGGAAGATTTCGTCGGCGTGTCTTCCGAAGTATCTGGCGATCTTCAGGGCCACGACAGTCGAGGGCATATAGCGGCCGGTCTCGATGAAGTTGATGGTCTGCCTTGAAACTCCGACGGCTTTTTACTTAGGATTATGCCGCCTTCGTGGCATCCTGTCCCCGCCTGCGTCCGCTACGGTCATTCTGCAGGCGGGCCGTTCTTCCGTGCAGCTACGATGATGCTGCAGCGATTCCCAAATTCACCCCATCAAATCAAGACTCACTGCAGGGCCGAGGGCGTTTCCAGGCAAAACCTGCAGTGATTCCCAAGTCTAGGGCTGAAATCAAGAATCGATGCACGCAAGAGGGCTTAAACAGGGAAATCCTTGCATCGATTCGCAAGTCTGAGCCTGAAATCAAGAATCGATGCACGCAAGAGGGCTTAAACAGGGAAATCCTTGCATCGATTCGCAAGTCTGAGCCTGAAATCAAGAATTGATGCACGCAAGAGGGGGTAAACAGGGAAAAGCTTGCATCGATTCTCAAGTCTGTGCCTGAAATCAAGAATCGATGCACGAAAGAGGTGGTAAACAGGGAAAAGCTTGCATCGATTCCCAAGTCTGGGCCTGAAATCAAGAATCGATGCACGAAAGAGGGGGTAAACAGGCAAAACCTTGCATCGATTCGCAAGTCTGAGCCTGAAATCAAGAATCGATGCACGAAAGAGGGTTTAAACGGAGAAAACTTGCATCGATTCCCAAGTCTGGCCCTGAAATCAAGAATCGATGCACGCAAGAAGGCTTAAACCGGGAAAAGCTTGCATCGATTCCCAAGTTTGGGCTTGAAATCAGGAATCACTGCAGCGATGAAACCGTTCTGCAGGCGAAACCATTTTTTTTGCGGCGACGAAGATTAGAATCGGACGCGGACCTCGTTGCTGCTTCGGCCGTTGCAGGCGAAACCATTCTCCTTTGCGGCTACAAAAATTAGAATCGGACGCGGAAGATCGTAGTCGCCACGGCCGCT
Source organism: Bacteroidales bacterium (assembly GCA_004552115.1). Next base: position 4,794 of record SFPH01000109.1, on the reverse strand, counting down.
GCAGGCGAAACCATTCTTCTTCGCCGCGACGAAATTAGAATCGGACGCGGACATCGTTGCCGCTACAACCACTGCAGGCGGGCCATTCTTCTCTGCGGCAAAGAAAATTAGAATCGGACGCGGAGATTCGCTGCAGAAAGTATCACACCCTCAGCAAATCCCCAGCACGCGTTCCATCATGCGTTGACGACGCGTCTTGCCTTGGATGTTTGCATGGGGAGGGCTCGACGCAGCTTCATGTTTTTGCCGCCGAGGGTGCGCAGCACCCGCCTAAAAGGCCGCCACGCTCAACGGCCATCGCCGCAGCACCCGCCTAAAAGGCCGCCACGCTCAACGGCCATCGCCTAAGCACTCGCCCAATAAGAATCTGGAATCGATGCACGCAGGGAAGCACTCCGAAAGTTATTCACACAGCTGGGAGAAGCGCTTTTTGAACCAGGCCTTAACATCGTCCCAGCGGTAGAAGGCGCTTTCATCCGGGGAGATCCCCAGTTCCTTGTCCAATGCGCTCAGGCGGGCTGGTTGTCCGTTGAGGGAAAGCCCGGTAAGGATGGGCCCCCTGCCGTTCTTCGGGCGGTAGAAAACGAAGTGCAGGTTGGCTGCCATAGGGGAACGGAAGGTCTGGAATACGTGACCCAGTTCATCGGGATTCTCCGGGAGTTCTCCAAAGGAATCTATGTCTGCAATCATCAGGAGGGACATTAGGACGTGATCGTGACCAAAACGCAGGTCGGCCCCCTCAGCTCTTCCCTCGGCTCTCCCCTCAGCCCTTCCATCGGCTCTCCCTTCAAGCTTTCCCGCAGCGGAATCCAGCAGGGCAAGCCTGGCATCGGCACGCTCGATAATGTCCTTGAAGACGGAGCAGCAGGAGGCGGTGTAGACTATGTATTCACAGAAGCGCTGGTAATTGTCCAGTTCCCACATTCTGGCGAGGGTTTCAGGCGTTGCTATGTCCGAGAAGTCCATACGGACTCCGTCAGGGAGACTGTTCATTCCGCCTATCAGCATGTATATGTGGTCCATGAGATACTGCACATCTCTGTCTCCGAGCGCGGCATAGGGGTCCCTGAACATTTTTCCCAGCACAGTTTCGGTAAACTCGGGGAAGCGCCTCTGCATAAATTCCGCGGGGCTTTCCCTGTAGGGGTTCCCAAGCCCCGGACCCTTGATTCTCAGTGGGTTGCGTCCCATATTGGGAGCGGTAGCCTGAGTCTCGGCAAAGCCCTGGAACTGGTCGATGCGTATGGACGGATATTTCCGGGCGAGGGCCGTACAGAAAGATGCCATGCTCAGGATGGACCTGGGTGAGGATGAGGCCTGGGCCGTTACGACGGCTCCCTTGCGGAAGGCCTGCGGATAGCGTTCGGCCATTTCTCCGGCAAGCCGGTACTGCTGCTGCCTGCCCAGGTCTGTGAGTTCGCCGATATGGTTGCCCGCCTTTTCCATAAAGAGTTCCAGTCTGGCCATAAGCCCGTTGCCGTACTCACTGAGATTCTCCTTCCCCTCTGCCTCGTGCAGCAAGTCCAGCAGTGCCGTCGCGACGGTGGCGGTGTAGGGATAGCGTGAGCCGTGGCGTCCGTAGTGGCTGATATAGAAGGCCTCGTAGCCTTTCGGCGCCGCAGTGCAAATCTGCGCATCGAAGTCATATATATTGTCGAGTCCGGATGATTTGAAAGGGTCGCCGAGGACGACTTCCGGCTGAGCAAGACAGGAAAGGCCTGAAATGCTCAGGATAAGGGTGAAAATAAGTTTCTTCATAATGCAATGATACGGATTTTTATCCACAATATTGTAATTTTGTCTTTGTATATGCTTTCTGAAAAGGAGCCCATTTGCGAAAATTATTAAATTTGTGATTATGGGAAAATTGAAATTGCTTGGGATGACTCCTTCCGAGCTTTCGGAGCTTGCAAAGGAATGCGGCCTGCCTGCATACGCGGGCAAACAGATGGCGCGCTGGATGTATGTGCGCAAGGTGCGCAGCATCGACGATATGACTGATATCAGCAAGGCAGGACGCGAGACGCTGAAAGAAAGATACGAATTGGGTGTCAACGCATATATGGGCTTCGCCGAGTCGTCGGACGGCACGCGTAAATATCTCTTCCCTGTCAGCGAACCCTCTTCCGGCGCGGTGGAAGCCGTTATGATCCCGGACCGGGACAGGCGCACGCTCTGCGTATCCAGCCAGTCCGGCTGCAAGATGGGCTGCCATTTCTGTATGACCGGCCGCCAGGGCTTCCACGGCAACCTGAGCGTTTCCGACATACTTTCCCAGTTCATAGCCATAGATGAGGCGGATCTTCTGACCAACACCGTCTTTATGGGTATGGGCGAGCCTCTGGACAATTATTCTCAGGTGCTCAGGGTAATCGAGGTCCTGACCGCGCCCTGGGGCTTCGCCTGGAGTCCGAAGAGGATTACCCTCTCGACCATTGGAGTGCTTCCGCAGCTGCGCAGCTATCTCGATGAATGCAAGTGCCACCTTGCGGTGAGTCTTCACAATCCTTTCCCGGAGGAGAGACTCAGCGTGATGCCTGCCCAGAAAGCCTGGCCAATTGAAAATGTCGTGGAACTGCTCAGGCAATACGACTTCAGCGGACAGCGCAGGGTCAGTTTCGAATATACCATGTTTGCAGGCTTCAACGACGACAAGAGGCACGCCGACGCGCTTGCAATGCTGCTTCGGGGACTGGAATGCCGGGTCAACCTGATCCGCTTCCACCGCATCCCCGATTTCCCTTATGACTGTCCATCCCCGGCGGTGATGGAGGCCTTCTGTGACAGGCTGAATCGCCAGGGCATCACGACCACGATACGTGCGTCCAGGGGAGAGGACATATTTGCCGCCTGCGGAATGCTTGCAGGCAAACATGCGGAGAAAAAATAAGTTGAAAGATGAAAAAGTTGTGTTTGTGTTATTTGACCGGCATCCTGCTGTCGCTTCTGTTTTCCGCAGAAGCGGGGGCACAGCCTTCTTCCTCGGAAGCGGGGGCACAGTCTGAAATTTACAGCTATGGAATAAACCACAGGATCGACTCGGCCAAGGTTGTCGCGGTCAGGGCCAGGATGGATTCCATCAGAAGCACCCGTCCCGTGGTGGCTCTGGTCCTGAGCGGAGGCGGCGCCAAGGGTGTTGCCCACATAGGGGCGATACGGCGCATAGAGGAACTGGGCATCCCTGTCGATATGGTGCTGGGAACCAGTATGGGCGGCCTCATAGGCGGAATGTACTCGCTGGGCTATGGCCCCGATGATATGGAGAAATTGGTTTCGGAGGCGGACTGGTCCTATCTCATTACCGACAAGCAGCCACGCAAGTACATATCCCTCAATGAGATGACCTATAAGGGTCAGCATCAGATATGCATACCTTTCTACTACGAAAAGGACTATTACAGGCAGCGTCAGGAATACGCCTATCAGTTTTCCAGTCCTTCCCGCAAGCACCTGTCCATCGGCGCCGAGGATGAGAAGTCTTTGATCAAGGACAATTTCATGGCCAGCCTGCCGGAGAGCTACGTGCCGGGCCAGAACGTTATGAACCTGATCAACAGCATCACCGTTGGCTACAGTGACGAAATGGACTTCCTGGACCTGCCTACCCCTCTCTTCTGCACTTCCTCGGATATGGTGAGTCTCCAGGCCAAGCGATGGTACAGCGGAGAACTCCCGCTCGCGCTGCGCTCCACGATGTCCATCCCCATACTCTATTCGCCTGTCAGGACGGAAGGTATGGTGCTGGTGGACGGCGGTATGAGGGACAATTATCCGGTCGCTCTGGCCCGTGAACTGGGCGCCGACATAGTTATAGGAGTAGAGCTCTCCAATGCGAAGAAGGAATATTCGGACGTCAACAATCTGGCCGACATACTCAGCCAGGGCGTAGATATGCTCGGCGCCGATTCCTTCATAGCGAACGAAAACGCCGCAGACGTGAAAATAAAGCCGTACCTGCCGGAATACGGAATGCTGAGTTTCGACGATGCCAGCATAGAAGTGATACTGGAACGCGGATATGAGGCCGCGGTAAAGGCGGATTCGGCGCTGATTGCAGTCAGGGACCTTCTGGGACGGCGCGAAGTGGCGGAGAGACAGAGCCGCAAGGCCGTGAATATAGCCGAACACTCTGTGAGAATAAACGAAATAGAGATCGTAGGCCTGACGGACAAGGAAAGCAGATGGCTCCTCGATCACGTGGGCCTCATTCCGGGAGGCCTGGTCAACAAGGAGAAAATGGACCACATTGTGGGGAAGATAGTATCCTACCAGAGTTTCGACAGCGTGACCTATTCCCTCTCGGGAGAAAGCGAACCTTACAAGCTGGTTCTGCACTGCGTCAAGGGACCTGTGCACCAGATAGGCCTGGGAGCGCGTTTCGATACCGAGGAGATATTTGTAGGAAATCTCAATCTCGGTCTCAATGCCCGCAAGATGCAGGGTTCACGCTTCAATCTCAATGCAAAGGTAAGCGCGAACCCGAGTCTGTCCCTCCTCTATTCCTATGACAGCCCCAAGTCTCCTACCATAAATGCCGAGTTCAAGGCCGCTTTCAGCGACATAGGCAGGATGAACCTGGGCACCAGCACGGACGGAATCAATCCGGAACGCTCCACGACCAGCATCTGGAAAGTTGCCGCTGACGTGTATGTCTCCAACATCAAGTGGAAGAGGGTGGGCCTCAGGGGAGGTCTGCGCAATGAATTCTTCTCCCTGGGCAATATCACCGACAGTCTGGACCGCAGGGGCATTGCCCGTTACGAGATAAGCTCCCGCAACTCCGATTTCTTCACC
>SFPH01000108.1 GCA_004552115.1 Bacteroidales bacterium | reverse complement strand
CATCAATATTACTACCACGGAGCTTCTGAGCCTCCTTGACATCACTCCCGCCGACCAGAACCTTATGCTGGTCGGCAATCACGGTATCGGCAAGTCCGAAATCCTCACCGAGTACTTCTCCGGCAAAGGAATGAAGGTAGTACCTTTGTTCCTTGGCCAGATGAGTGATCCCGGTGACCTCATCGGCATTCCCAACCGTAATGACACCACCGGCAAGACGGAGTTCATGCCGCCTTACTGGTTTCCTTTGGACGGCAAGCCTGTCGTCCTGTTCCTGGACGAGCTTAACCGTGCCCGCCCTGAAGTGCTGCAGACCATAATGGACCTGGCCCTGAACCGCACCCTTGCAGGGCGCAGGCTTCCCGACGGGAGCCGCATTATCTCTGCAGTCAATGCAGGTGACCAGTACCAGCTTACCGACCTTGATCCTGCCCTGGTGAGCCGTTTCAACGTGGTGACATTCCGCCCCACTGCCCAGGAATGGCTTCTTTGGGCTGAAAAGGTGGGCGTGGATGCCCGCGTCCGCGATTTCATCCGCGAGAACCCCATGTGGCTGGACAAGAATCCCGACGCAAAGGAAGGCGCAGACACCGGTCTGGACAAGACCCCGGACCGTCGTGGCTGGAAGCGCGTGAGCGACATCCTGAAGACAGCCGGTGACATCAGCCCCATCGTCACAAAGGCTATTGCCGCCATCGTCGGCCCCAAAGCCGCAAGTGCACTTGCAGGCAGCGTTTCGGCCAGGAAAATCCTGAGCGGCCGTGAGGTGCTCCAGAACTTTGAGAAGCACCTGCCCACCCTCAAGGGATATGAGCTGCACCAGCTCTCTGTGGTCAACGACGGCATTTTCCGTCATCTGGAAGTGGAAAACCTCTCCGGTCAGGCCAGGGAGAATGCCAAGAGGAACATCGACGCCTATTTTACCTTCCTTTCCAAGGAGAAGAAGGAAGCCGCAGCTCACTTCGCCAATCTCTATGTCCAGGGCACCTATCCCAAGGCCGTGTCCTTCATGGCCCGCGAGTGCCAGGTACTCACTATGGCAATGGTCATGTACGTCAAGAGCATCCGCTGATGAAGGATAGAATCTCAACTCTTGTGGAGCGCTGGTTCATCTCTGAGCCCGCGCTCTTCCAGGTGATCTGCACCCACGACGTCAAGGATAACCACTCCATGCCCTGCCCAGTGCGATCAGGGCGCAAGACCATCGAGTATAACCCCTCCTACACGGACGAAATGAGTGACGCTGCGCTAGATCAGGCGCTACGTACCGAGGCTGTTCGTATCCTGCTGAAACATCCCTACCAGCGTAAGCCTGACGCCTGCAGTCAGCAGGCTATCGCTGTCGGCAGCAACCTTACCATTGGGGACAACTACCGATTCGGCAATTTCAATATCGAGCGCCCTGCCGATTATGAACTTGCGGAAGGGCAGGCATACGAATGGTATTCCCGCCGCATTCAAGAGCTATTGCCCCCTTCCGGCGGACAATCCCAGCCCGGCGATGGTAAATCTGACTGGCGCAGCGACAAACTGGGAGAATCAGCCGAACAACAGACAGCTCTTTCCGAGCTTTGGGAGGAGGACGAACTCACGCTTGCCCTCATCGACGGTATCATTGAGAGCACAAAGGACTGGGGCTCTCTGGCCGGCAGCTTCGCCGAGATGCTCCAGGCGTCCACCCGTTCCCGCATCGACTGGCGGAATGTCCTGTCCGGTTTCCGTGCCAGCATTCTGTCTTCAGCACGCCGGCTTACCCGCATGCGTCCCAATCGCCGCACCGGCTTCGACAATATGGGCTCCATCCGCCGCTTCAACACCAAGCTTCTGGTCGCTGTAGATGTGAGCGGATCCATCTCTTCCGAAGACCTGTCCTACTTCTACGGTGTCATCAACAGCGCATTCCGCTATGGCTTCTCCCAGGTGGATGTTATCCAGTTTGACTGCGGAGTCCGTGTGGTTCAGTCCCTGAAGAAGGTCATGCGCGACATCGCAGTCGTCGGACGCGGCGGAACCTCTTTCCAGGAGCCCGTCAACTATGCCAACGAACATGAGTATGACGGCCTGGTGATCCTCACGGACGGTTGCGCTCCCGAACCACTGATTCCTGACAATATGCGATGCAGGATTGTCTGGGTATGCAGCAACCGGCAAAGTTACGAACATGCCCACGGCTGGATGGAACATTCCGGACGTGTCTGTACAATGGAACTCAAATAGAAACATATGAAAAAATTCAACGGACTCACTGAAGAAGAAATCATAAGAGATGCACTCCGTGCCGTTCCCGAATATCTGGAAAGCATCCGGGCCTCGGGTGTATTCCGGCTGGAGAAGTGTGTGGAGGAGGAGACCAGGCGGCTGGAGAAACTCTACAGGACGGGAAAAGGTATACGCCAGTATCTGCCCCTAAGCAAGAAAGAGCTTGCCGAAATGGAGGCATTCACGGCTCACTTCATTCCGATATTGACAGAACGGACATTGGCTGTTCAGCAGCGGTACATGAAGCAGCGGCGCATTTCCGAGATTAATGCGATAACTGCCCGGGAGCTCATCTCGGCCGGGTTCCGGAAGGCAGGGCTGACAGCTGAGGTCACCGGCCAGAGGTATCGTGCCAAAGTCGTTGTCTCACTGCCTGCCGGTAATCTACGTTTCTATGTCAGATACAAGGACTTGGGCCGCGAAGGTATCATGGACGATGTCGTCAGAGCGGTTCTGGATCTGAAAGATGCCGTCACCCGGCTGGGACAAGGTGTCATATTATCAAAATACTGATATGGGAAGATTTGTCATCCTGCTCATTATTGTCAGCGGCATAGTGGCCGTCAGGGACTTGAAGAATGTCATCGATGGCTGCATCCACATTGCATCTCCCGGGTTTCGGGCTCTTAAGGACTGCACCCGCTTCCGCCGCATGTACGGATGGCTGGGGATGATCTTCCACGGCATCTGTCTGCTTGCGATATCCGCCTTTATGGTCATTGCCGTGCTCAGGCTGTTCAATGCCCTTTCCAGACCGGGCGCAGCCTGGACGTGCGGAGCCGCCTGCCTGCTTCTCCTGCTTTCTCTTCCCGCCAGCCGGCTCATGATCCGGTCAAAGGGTTCCGATCAGGTAGAAATGCTGATGATGGAAAAATGGATGAAAGAGAAGCAATTCGCTCCTGAACACGATGAAGAAGTGAATCTGTATCGTTCTGCCATCCTTTGCAACCGGTCTATCCCTTTTATCAGATGGCATCTCATCGGCATACTGGGAGCCGGTCTTATTCTCTATTTCACCTTATGAGACAATCTAGCGGTTTTACGCAATAAATCTGCCTCCAGATTCATTGTCATTCCGCCGGTTTTTTGTAAATTGTGGTTGAAACCGAACAATACGAAACGCAAGGAGGAAACTGACAAAGAACTGGAGGCGGCCTTCATCAGGTACCGTGAAGCAGTCAATAACGGGGAACTCCCTTACCTCATCCGCTCGCTGGTGTTTATGCTGCTTTGCGTGATTCATTGGTGCATAGGAGAGATGAGAAAGAAAGGTATCAGCTCTGAATAAGGAACCGGATACCCGGATACGATTGTATAACTATTAGAACGGAATATTGTTGACGAATTATTGTTAAAATCATGGCAACTTTAATCAGAGAAGGAATAGCACCGTACGGTGACATTCTCTATAATATCGTCGGTGACCACGTCCATAAGGGACAAGTGTCTTGGGGCGACATTATCTACACTATTGACGGTAATTTTATCAGAGAAGGGCAATCGCCGTACGGTGACATCGTTTATAATATCGATGGCAATTATATAAGGAAAGGTATTTCCCTGACTGGCGATATAGTCTATAATATCGATGGAGACTATATTAGAGAGGGCATCTCGATCTATGGAGACATCAAATACAGGATATATAACGAATAGAAAGAACAAGAGAGCCCGGATTAAACAGACGGACATATGATTGGATGAACTATGATTGAAACTGTTACAATTACAACAAAGCGATTCTCTGACCTTACCATTGAGGAACTTTACGGTATCCTTCGGGTGCGGTCGGAGGTGTTCGTGACGGGGCAGAAATGCCTGTATTTGGACCCCGACGGAAGGGATTTCGGTTCCGTTCAGGTGTTCGCCTCGAAAGGGGAGCGGATTATAGGATGCCTGAGGATATACGGGAAGGAAGCAGGCGTTGTTCAGATAGGAAGAGTCGCCGTGATTGAATCCCTGCGCGGGACAGGCGTAGGGAGAATGATGATGCGGCAGGCCATAAGCCATGTCACGGAAAACCTAACTGATGAGAAGATATATCTTGAGGCGCAGACTTATGCGATAGGCTTTTACGAGAAACTCGGCTTCAGGGTCATCTCGGATGAATTCCTGGATGAGGGAATCCCGCACAAGGGGATGGAACTTCTGATTGACAGGGGCTCAGGCATTCAGTCCGCGGACGATGCCTCCAAGGCGAAGAGGGACAAGTATAGCCTTGTCTATAAGCAGGTTGAAGCCCTTGTCGAGGGAGAGGATGACTGCATTGCGAATATGTCCAACATCGCTGCTCTTATTCACAGTACATTC